>CAKUEV010000214.1 GCA_934646845.1 uncultured Slackia sp. | reverse complement strand
AAGTGGGCGGGCAGCCATCCTGAAAACCCGCTGGTGAAAGTGGTGCTGTGGCCGGGCATGCAAATGCAGCGACTTACGACCAATGAGCCCGACGATGAAATGCTCGAATGCGCTATTGCCGCTATGCAGCGAGTGCTTGAGCGAGAAGAGCGCGAGGAAGCGGCCCAGGCTTAGGCGTTTTTGGAAAACCGCAGGCGGCAAGACGGTTAGCGAGCCTTCGATAAAGGCCTTGGTCGAACGCGCAAAGCCTGGCCCGGGCGTGCGTTTTGCCCAGGCCGCTTTTGCGCTTTTGCTGCGCCGCCCGCGCGGGCCGAGTTGGGCGGTATAATTGCGCCCATGAATACTTCAACTGGAAAACTTGTTTTGTGCCCCACGCCCATCGGCAACTTGGGCGATATCACGTTGCGCACGCTCGATGAGCTGCGCGCGGCCGATGTGGTATGTGCGGAAGACACGCGCGTCACAGGAAAGCTGCTCGCGCACTTCGATATTGAAAAGCGGCTCGAGCGGCTCGATGAAGCGACCATTTCCAAGCAAGCCGATCGCATTATCCAGCGCGTTTTGGCTGGCGAGCGCATCGCATTTTGCAGCGATGCCGGCATGCCGGGCGTGTCTGATCCGGGGTCTCGTCTTGTCGCATCGGCGCAGGCCGCGGGCGCGCCTTATGAGGTGCTGCCAGGCGCATCGGCCGCTGCGACGGCTTATGTCGCCAGCGGTTTTTCCGACCCGCGCTACTATTTTGGTGGGTTTTTCCCGCGTAAGGCCGGTGAGCGCAAGGCAGTGCTCGAAGCTCTTTCGGGCCTCGATGCCTCGCTCGTGTTCTATGAAAGCCCGCGCCGCATAGCCGATGCGCTTGCGGTTGTCGCGGAGGTGTTCCCCGCGCGAGAGGTTGCGGTGTGCCGCGAGCTCACGAAGCGCCATGAAGAAGTCTTTCGCGCTATGGCTCCCGTCGCCGCGGAAGAATTTGCTCGCCGCGATGCGGAAGAGGGCGTGAAGGGCGAAATCGCGTTGGTTATTTGCCCCCCAACGGCTGCCGAAGTCGAGGGCAACGCCGCCGTTCAGACTGCTTCTGCCGCCGAACGCGCGTCTGAGCTTCTTGCCTCTGGTGAAATGTCGCATAAAGATATTGTTGCTGCCCTGCGCCGCGAATTCGGCATTTCGCGTAACGAGGCGTATGCGCTCGTGCACGAACGCTAGGAAGCTTGGCGAGGGGTTGCCGCAAGTCCACGCGTTCGCCTAAGGACGAAAAAGCCCTGTTGCGGCGGCTCCCATGCTATGGTCTGTAATCGTTTCGAAAGGACGATCAATGAACGATTTCGTGTTCTATTCTCCGACGGAATTCATTTTCGGCAAAGGCGTTACCGACCAGGTAGGCGAGCATATTGCCAAGCGCGGCTATAAACGCGCGCTGCTCGTTTACGGCAAGGGCTCCGTGGTGCGCACGGGAACGCTCGAGCGCGTGAAGAAATCGCTGGCTGCGTCGGGCATCGAGGCCGTTGAGCTTGCGGGCGTGCGCCCGAACCCCGAAGTGGGGTTGGTGCGCGAGGGCATCGAACGTGCGCGCAAAGAAAATGTCGACGTTATTTTCCCTGTTGGCGGCGGCAGCGCGATTGACTGCGCCAAAGCGATTGCATTTGGCGTGCCCTACGAAGGCGACGTGTGGGACTTCTTCAGCAAGAAGGCGACGATTGCGGAATGCTTGCCTATCGCCTGCGTTCTCACTATTCCCGCGGCTGGCTCCGAAGGGTCGAGCTCGTGTGTTATTTCCAACGATGAACTGGGGCTGAAGCGCGGCACGAATTCGGACTTGTTCCGCCCGAAGGTGGCGTTTCTCGACCCTGAGCTTACGTTCACGCTGCCGCCGTATCAAACGGCCGCTGGCGTGACCGACATGATCGCGCATGTGTGCGAACGCTATTTCAGCGGTACGGGTTCGTCGAGCCTTACCGATAACATCGCCACGGGCATTATTCGCTCCCTTATCGACGAGGCTTCCGTGGCTCTTGCCGAGCCCGAGAACTACGAGGCCCGCGCGAATATTATGTGGGCAGGAACGCTCGCTCATAACGACATCGCGGGATGCGGCCTCTCGGCGACGCCGACGAGCCGCGCTGGCGGCTGGGAAAGCCATGCGCTTGAGCATGAGCTTTCTGCGTTTGACACTTCCATCACGCACGGCGCCGGCTTGGCGGTGGTCATGCCTGCGTGGATGCGCTATGTATGGCGCGAAAACCCGGCTCGCTTCCTGAAGTTCGCGCTGCAGGTGTTCGACATCGAGCCTATCGACGAAACCGATGAGGCAATTGAAGACGCCGTGACGGCTGCGATCGATGAGCTGCAGGCGTTCTTCGTCGATTTGGGCATGCCGCGCACGCTCGGCGAGTTCGGTATTGCTCCCGAAGATGTGGACAAACTGCTGCCGACGCTCAAGGCTAACAAGGGCGAAGTGTTCGGCGGCTTTAAGAAGCTTACGCTGGAAGACGCGAAGGCGATTTATCTTTCGGCGTTCTAGAGGATAAAAATCGTACAGAAGTTCGAAACCGCCCGCCTATGCAGTACAATAGGCGGGCGGTGCTTCACTTGCCGGGCGGCGCCTCTGAAAGGGGGTGGTCCCGATGGATACTCAAACGGTTATCGCCATTTGCGCAGTAATGTCAGTTGTTATCGGAGTCGTCGACCTCGTCACCCGCGACAAGTGATCTTCATTGGAAAGGAATAAGCCGGGTGCCCTGAACAAGTAACCCGGCTTAGAACTCAAACGATGTCGCCCGGCTTTGCGGGGCACCGTACTTGCATCTTAGCATGATTCTTGTTTCGAAGGAATGTTCGCTGTGCCTTCTGTACGAAAAACCATGCTGCACGCTGCGGGGTTCGACGTCGAAGTCACGCGCAAGCAGCAGAAGCATATGTATGTGCGCCTCAAGTCGTGCGCTGGAGGTGCCGATGCGACGGGCGGCTCGTCTGCCGCTCGCTTTCGCGTGTGCGTGAGCGCGCCGCTGCGGTATTCCGACGCTCGAATCGCGCGCTTTATTGAAGAGCGCGCATCGTGGATTCGCGAGCATGCGGCAAAAATGCAATCGAGGGAACGCGATCGCGAAATCAACGGAACATCGTCTTCGCCAACGCAGGAAGAGCTTGCCCAGTGGCGTGCCGTGGTGGCCGCATTCGTGCCGGCGCTCATAGAGAAATGGGCGCCGATTATTGGCGTTTCACCTGGTAAATTAGCATATCGAAACATGGTGAGCCGTTGGGGCAGCTGCAATGTGAAAACGGGGCGCATCTGCATAAACGTGCAGCTCGCCGCCCAGCCCCCCGAGTGCTTGGAGTACGTGGTGGTGCATGAGCTGTGCCACTTGCGGGAAGCGAACCACGGCCCGTGTTTCCACGCGCTGCTTGACGCGTATTTGCCTCATTGGCGCGATGCCGAGCGAAAGCTGCGTGGCGCGATTCGGCGATAGGGTGCGCAGGCAATATTGCTTACCCTCTTTTCCTTCGACGCCTATGACACGTTGTCATAGGCGCCATTGTTTTATGGCATACTTTGCCAAGAATGAATCCACGAAATGAAAGGGGTGCGCATGCTGAGTTCATTGACGATTGCGTACCTCTTTTTGGGCGGAACGGGCGCAGGTGCCGTGCTCGTTGCGTGCCTGCTCGATAT
>CAKUEV010000213.1 GCA_934646845.1 uncultured Slackia sp. | reverse complement strand
GTTCAAGGAAGACCTTGACTTCATTTTGGACGGCCGCTACATGCCCGACGAGACCAAGGCCCTGCTCGCCGACTCATGTGCACGGCAGGCGATTTCGCTCGTGGAGTTTTTCCTCATCAACCGAGGCAGCACGCAAACGTTGCTCGATGAGCATATGAACCCGTTTTGGAACGTCATACAAGAAAGCCTGTATACCGCCATTCAGGAGCATCCGATCAACCGATTCTAGGCAAGACAAGCCATCAAAACCTGTTATATGCCCCGAGGCGTTAAATGCTCGTAGCGTTTAACGCCTCGGGTGGACTTCCCTAAATGAAAGCTCAAGCCGTTCCCGCCCTCGCCCTACTTGACCTTCTTCATGTACATCGTCATTTGAGATGTGTTGAACATTTGGCCGTCGGACATACGGAATTGCTCGACTTTCCACACGCGCACGCGACCGCCATCGCGCACCGGCGTTGCAACGGTTTCGATAGTGTCACCCTCGTAAACAGGGAGCAGATGAGTCGTGGTGAGCTCCAAGCCCAACGCATGCGACACCGAAGGGTCGGTGTGCGTCGAAATACATTCACTCGCGGCATGCTCGGCCAAATAAGCGCTGATACCGCCGTGAATCACGCCATGGCGTTGCAGCATATCAGCCGTCACGGGCGTGTGCATGACATAACGCTCAGAGGTATCTTCAACAATTTCAATATGCAGAATATCAGCCAAACTCATGAGGCGCCCCTTTCAGGCAACGAGTGTATCGCAATGGTGCACATACTAGCGCAGCCCTAAACAGGACGCGCCCCACAACTCACCGTATTCGACCGGAAGCAAGCGCAACATAGCCCTCTTCCCACGACGCAAGCATCCCATTCCGGCAAGTCGCACGAAAGCTTAGCCCGATTACCCGTAACGTCCCTCTTCGATATTACGCAGAAGGCGTCCGGAGCTAATCCTAGAACCTTCCCATCTCAAAAGGTCGGATGAGTCCGAATCTTCTCCATCTCAACCGCTATCGAGGCTTTCCCCATCGCGCTCCCTATTCAAATCTCCTTACGACCTTACTGAGCAACCTCTTGCTTTGAAGCGAAAAGCGAGCCGATTAAACATCCCCGCTTTGCGAATGACGCCGGTTTTGGCCAAGAAATAGCCGCCGCTGGTCAAAACGAGCACCATTCGCAAAACTTAGGAACTATGGCAAAGCCGAAAATATCGATGCAACAAACGACGCACCCTCCAAACGCAGCAAATTGGGCTCCGAAACACTATCGCCTCGTTCTCGCGGCGGGATAAGTGCCTTCCAAAAGCGAACGTTCCCCCACAAACAGTAAGACCCAGGAAGAAACTTGCAAATGGTGCCAGTTTTGACCGCATAAATACGTTTCTTGGTCAAAATCGGCACCATTCGCAAGTTTCACCTCAAAGGAATCGCAGCTACCACCATCATGCCTGCGCTGTGCGCTGTGCGCCCTTGCTATCGCATGCCCCACGATACCAATCATCGCGTTTTCATGCATTTCCCCAGCTGACTTCTGCACGTTTCCCTTCAATTTTCTCGCAGCTTTCACGCAATAATTTGAAGTACATATCACCTGTTCAACAGCTTGTTTTCAAATATCAGCAACCCCCTTTTCAAAACATATCGGAATTGGCAAGATGCGCCCATGATGTATCTCTCCCACATATCGGCATACTTATTCTGGCGCAGCTTCGACGGCGCCAGTTTTCGCGTGGAGCCGCTTTCGATAGTTAACGGAAATCCAGAGAATCGAAAACGTCAACGCGACCGAATCGTCAGCTTCGCCCAAGCCAACGGCTTCGTAGATGTACGCGGCAAAGCCCACATAACAGCCTCGAATGGCGTAGCCGTAGCGCGAAGCTCGGCTATCGCAACGCACAAGATAGAAAACGATGTCGCGGCCTCGTGCCTTCTCATTGATGGAGAAATACCCGTCTCGAGTCCAGAACTCACATTTGTGCAAATGTCATCGCTACTTGAAAGCACGCAGCTTATCGCCCTTGGAAATGAACTTTGCTCGCGATACGTCATTTCTCAGGATCAAATTTCGCAACGAAAAGCGATTACGAGTTCGGCAAAGCTGGGCAAATTCCTGGAGATGAACAGCAATCTACGCTCTTGCACGAAAGCAAAAGCAGCATGCGGCTTCATTGTTGACGGAGCCCGTTCCCCTATGGAATGGAAATGTTTCATGCTCTTGACGCTGAGCCATGTCAAAGGAGGCGCGAAGCTCCCCGCTCCGAAGCTCAATTCTAGAATCGATTTAAAAACCCCAATCCAAGCAATCGACCAATGGGGATACCCCCGAATCATCAACTCGCTTGAATGCGACCTTGTTTGGGAGGAGAAGCGCCTGGTAGTCGCTGAATATCAAGGCAAAGAATGGCACTCAGACGAAAGCGCTCTTTTGCGCGACGCAGTAAAGAACAATAGACTTGTTGGCCAGAACATAACGCTTTTCGAACTAACGAAAGATATTGTCTATGACGAAGTAGCATTCAGCGAGTTTTGTGAAGCCCTCGCCAAAGCTCTCAACCACCGTAATCGCATTCGCGCTGCTTCGGCATATGAAAAATCACGTATCCTTCGCCGTGCAATCATGCCGACAAACTGGTTCGAGCAAGCGATTTCCAAATCCCATCAAGCTCGCAAGCGATAACGCGGTTTACAAATTGCGCGAGTTTTGACCAAAAAATCGACGCCTATGGTCAAAATTGCGGCTATTCGTAAAAAGGGATTCAATCCGAAAGACGCGAGGGAGCACATCGGCCCCGAAAGAACGCCCAAAGCACCCCTTAAAACGATAATCCGAACATATTGATCGCAATTTCTATTCCAACGGTCAGGCAATGCTGCGAATAGCGGCGATTTTGACCAGCGATAGGCGCAAAGAGGTCAAAACCGCGACCATTCGTAATTTGATTCCACCGAATGAAACAAGTATGCCCATAAAGAAAGCCGCAAACCCGGCAGCTAATGGAACATGGGCGACGCAACCGGGCTTCGATAAAACGGCGCCGCAAAGCATGAGGTCGTATAGCCGAAAGCAGCAGACCGTAAACCCTACATCACGAACCGAACACTGCGCAACGGCAGCCTATGGGCTCAACGGCGCCGCGATGCAACAGCTCATGGCGCCATGTCGCGAATCCAACGCCGCAACGCCGCCGCAATTCAGGGCAGCGTAGCCAACACACGACGCGCCACACGCCGCGCAGCCCCACGCACGACATCGCCTCAAATCATGAACGCTCGTTATTCTTATTCGTGATTTTTGTTTGCCTCTTGAGCACGCACGGCATCGCCGCGATTCACGGCGAGCGTAACCAGCATGCCTGTCACAATGGGGAAATAGAATGTGAGGAAGCGCCAAATGAACGTCGAAAGCGCGACAAACGACGCGCTTGGGTAAATCGTGCTGAAGAAGAGCGCGTAGCTCGTTTCAGCAGCGCCCATGGCGCCCGGCGTGGGAACGAACGACGAAATCATGTACACGAACGCCTGACACGAAACCACGGTAAGGAAATCGCCGTCGCAGCCCAAACCGCGCATAATCACGTAGCTAATGGCAAAGAACTCAAGCAGCTGGACGAACGTAACCGCGATGCTTCTCGCAAACAGACGCGGCTTTTTCATCATGTAGCGCATCTCGTTGTACGCGTCGTCGATAGTCTTGGTG
>CAKUEV010000212.1 GCA_934646845.1 uncultured Slackia sp. | reverse complement strand
GCATCTGCTTCACCACGATGAGCAGGTCAATGCGGGAATCGCGGTTGGAGTCGACGTTGATGTAGGGCTTCTTGTGAGACAGACGCGCCGAGATGTCCTTTTTCATGGCGGGCCACGTGGGAATGGTGAATTCCTGGCCATAGGCCTTGTTGTAGTCTTCTATGAGTTCAACCAGAGCGTCTTCTTTCACCGTGGCGCCCGCGCTGTTGTCGACGTTCGGGTCGAAAAGGGCGGTCACTTTCATCTGGGGCGCACGTTCCTTGAAGGCTCGGTAATAGTCGATTGCCTCGGGGATGGAGTTTGTCGCTAAAATTGCGTGGAACTTGTTGCCGTGGGAGAGCACCGGGAAACGACGCAGGATATCCTCGACGACCTTTTCGTGATGTGGGGTGTTGGGCCAGTACTGGGCGTCGGTGAGAAGCTCTTCGATTCCTTCGATGTGGTTACCAGCGCCGTCGACCGTCGATGCCATGGGGACCTTCGTCGCGTCCATATAATGGTAGAAGGTTCCGCTCTTTTTCTCGTCGGAAATGGCCTCTCCTACGGTTGCGGCTTTCGCTTTCTCAAGGGCTACCGCTTCGCGCACGTCGTGGTCGTCGAATGTCATTACCATGTAGGGGTCAAAGCCCAGTACATTGCCGTCGCGAATGCCGTCGGCGATGCTGTATCGGTGCAGGCATTCGCCGAACACCATGGCTGTTGTGGAGCCCTTTTTCTGGTTCTCGTCAAGAATCGGCGTTCCCGTGAAGCCGAAGAACAGCGCATTGGGGAATGCTTGGCGTATATTTTGAAGCATGTCGCCAAAGGTGGATCGGTGGCACTCGTCGATGACGAATACGATGCGCTTGGCTGCGAGGCGGTCGAGTTCCGCTTGGGTAATTCCGCTCTCGCCGGCCTTCACGTTGCTCATTTTCTGGATGGAAGTGACGATAAGGCAATTCTTGGGGTCGTCGCTGGCGAGCTTTGACTTAAGGACCTGCGTGTTCTCGGTGCCTTGCACGTTGTCGGCGTCGTCGGCGAAGGCGCGGTATTCGGAAAGCGATTGCGTGCCGAGCTCGATGCGATCCATGAGGAATACGACCTTGTCGGCATCGTGGGAATCGGCGATGAGCTGGGCCGATTTAAAGCTGGTCATGGTTTTGCCCGACCCGGTGGTGTGCCAGACGTAACCGCCGGGGCGACCGGGTGTGCTGTCGCGTCGTGGCTCGTCCCATTTGCACCTGCGGACCTTGTCCGAGATGGCTGCGGCTGCGTAGTACTGGTAGCTACGCATGACTTTAAGGCAGCCATCCGAGCTGTCGGCTACGGTGTAAAAGCCTATGAGCTGGTGCGCCATGGGGATGGAAAGCAGCGTTGAGGTGAAACGTTTCCATTCGTCGGTGCCGGGTTTGTCGCCCGCGCAGACGGGTTCATTGTTGAAGTCTTCCCAGTGGAAGAAGAAATTAGGGTTGAACGCGCCCGCGCCGGGGTTGGCGAAGTATCGCGCCTCATCGGGCGTCATTCCCACGAAGATCTGCACGAGGCGAAAAAGGCCCGTGAACACGCCTTCATGGGCGTATTTCTCAATTTGGCCGGTAGCTTGGCTTACGGGCACGCCGCTGCGTTTAAGTTCGATATGAATGACCGGCATGCCGTTGATGAGCAGGCATAGGTCCCCGCGACGATCGTTGAGGATTTTGCTCTTGGCGGGATAGATTGGCTGTTGGGCTATTTGGTAACGACTTTGGCCGGCGGCGATTTCTTGGCGATCGTAAATTTTCAGGCTAACTTCTTTGCCTAGATGGAGGGTGTCGTTAGGGTTGTCGCGCGTAATGGCAACGGTTTTGCCGTTGATAAACCCGTTGAGTGCCAGCGGGGTCTTGAGCGTTTCGATTTGTTCGATGACCTGTGCCATCTCGCCCTGCGTGAGCGGGCAGCCATTCAGACGGTCTATGCCGGCGTTGTTATTGAATAGGATTTTCGCCCAGTTATCGATGAGGTCTTGCTCGGTTGGGTAGCGAATGACGTCTTCCGCATCGTCCCAGCCGTGCTGTTTCAATACGGTAATAACTGCCTCTTCGAAGGCGGACTCTTTATCGAAGACCATTGCGAAACCTATCTACGAAACTATGAGAATCTCAGTGTGTAGCTGTTCGCAATCATTATAGGCTACGTCTGCGATTGTCTGGGAATGGGGTAGGGGTTCAGGTGTCTTAGAGATAAAAGTGCGTTAAGGGCGCTTTGGAGCATGGTCTTAGCCCTGAGGGCTATTCATTGCGTGTCTGACCTGGCTTTAGTACAATATTGCCATGTTGGGATTCTGGCTGCGCTGGGTCTAGATCGTCATATCCCGCCGTGTGCCAGGACCGGATATGAGGAGGGAAAAATGAACGCAGGGATCAGTCGTCGCACGATGATTAAGGGCATCGCCGCAATGGGAGGAGCGGCAGGCCTCGCTATGATGGCGGGATGCTCTTCCGGTTCGGGCAAGGGCGAGGGCGCGTCCTCGTCTTCTGCCATTTATTCAGGTGTGGCCAAGGGAATGAGGGGCGATGTTACCGCATACGTCTCTTTTGATGGAAAAGAGATCACGGGAATCCTCGTTGACGCGCCGGACGATAGTCCTGTCATCAAGGATGCCGCCATTGAAAGCGTTGTCGAGAGGGTAATTGCTCAGCAGAACATCGAGGTCGACGCTGTCTCGGGTGCGACCATGACAAGTATGGGCATTCTTGGGGCGGTGACGGATGCGCTTGAGAGCGCCGGAGCCGATATCAAAGCCTTTAAGAAAGGAAGTGATGCCCCTACTAAGGCTGAGCGAGAAACCGAGTCTTGCGACATTCTCGTAATCGGGTCGGGTATGGCTGGAATGTCTGCGGCTATGCAGGTCGCTCTGCATTCCGATAAGAAGGTGATTGTTCTCGAAAAGCAGGCATATCCCGGCGGAAGCACGCGAGTTTGCGGTGGCGGCATTTGGACCGTTGGCGGTTTGGCCAACGAGATTATTGGACAAGATAGCACTAAGGAAGAGTACGTCTCCTTTATGCAAGGTCGTAGTGGGTCGGCCGAGTTGAACACTGACCTTATGGGCAATATTTACGACATCAGCGGTGAAGCGTTCTCCGATCTGTTCAATTGGGGGCTCCCCGTCAGTCTTAACAGCTGGAGTCTTGGCCATCCCGATAGCAAGCTTCCTTGCATTGATAGTACGGCAAATATCAACTGCGATTGGGAGACGGGGAATAGTGGTCTTGCCGACTTCCTGGCCAAGATTGCGGCCGCAAATGGTGTCGACGTTCGCTTGAACAGTAAGGTGACAGACCTCGTTGTAGAGGGCGGAAGCGTTGCCGGCGCGAACGTTGAAGACCTTGAATCGACCTATCGCATCGATGCGAAGAAGACGATTATCGCGACCGGCGGCTTTACTCGTAACGCCGATCTCGTGGCGAAATATGCCCCCGACTACACATCGGCTTTCCCCTTCACGGGGTCTGGCGGTACGGGCGACGGCCATGTCATGGCGGAAAAACTTGGGGCGCCCATAATCGGAAGTGGCATGATGGGTCTTTCGGGCATCAATCCTAGCCTGGGCTACTACGGTCCTATCGGCGGTGCTGTTTGGAGTGCGCAGACGACCGTGAATGCCGAAGGCGAGAGGTTCATGGACAAGAAGTTCTACGGAGATACGCTTGCGCTCCTTGTCGAGCAAACGAATAGCTGTGGGTATGGAATTT
>CAKUEV010000211.1 GCA_934646845.1 uncultured Slackia sp. | reverse complement strand
TCGTCGATTGTTTCTTTTGGGTATGCCATTCTGATTCCTCCTCGAGAAATTCTCCAGGATTTGGGGCGCACCCCCCAATTTTGTGTCAAATAATGCAATTTGCAGGCTTTGAGCCATATGGGGGTGGGAAATGGAAACGACAACGCTTGGTGCAATCGTCGCGGCCGGGGTGGCCGCCGGTGGCATTGCAACCTGCTTCGCCAGCAATGGCGAAGGACGAGGCCGATTTCCGTGCACGTTGCATCAAGTGCGGACGTTGCTTGGAGGCGTGTCCCTATCAGGCGATTCGCATGGCGAAAGGGCCAACGGGCGCCGAAACCGGAACCCCCGTGATTGACGCGCGCGTCCAGGCGTGCCGTTTGTGCGCCGATTTTCCTTGTATCGCCGTGTGTCCTACCGAAGCATTGCATCCGGTGCCTGCGCGCGATGAGGTGCGCATGGGATGCGCGGTAATTAATCGCGATTTGTGCATCGCCGTGCAGGGGATGCGCTGCGAGGTGTGCTATCGCGCGTGCCCCTTTATCGATTCCGCTATCACCATCGGCGCCTCCGTGCGCGAGGGCGATGCAATTCACGCGGTGTTTGAGCCGCTGGTCAATCCTGAAAAATGCGTTGGGTGCGGCTTGTGCGTGCAGCGTTGCGTTGTGGGTGATCCGCAGGTCGCTATCGAAATTGTGCGCGACTACGGCGAGGCGCGCCGGCGTATCGACGAGGAGCAGGCAAAACACGTATCGAATCCTTGGACAGGATAAAAGCCAATTTGCCTTCGCCGATCAGCACTTTTGTTCCAGCATCTTTGGCCGCGCAGAGGCCGAACGGGATGGTCGTAGTCTTGTTCGAGTTCTGGAGGCGTGTCGCCGAAGCTGAAGGGACAACGATGATCGAGTTGCGCCGAATAAGCCGAGCAAGGCAACAGAGCGCTTCCGAAGAGCGTTTTCTAAAGGGATATAGGGATGAACCGTTTTAAGGGAAGGTGGATACCATGGATGTTACGCGACGCGATTTCGTGAAGGCTTCAGCGATCGCTGCTGCGATGGCGGCGGCGGGCGGCAGCCTGGCGGCATGCGCCAGCAAGCCCGATGCGGGGCAGGAAGGTATGGGCGGTACGCAAACGCATACCGCAGTATGCCGTTTCTGCGGGTGTGGATGCGGCGTGCTGGTCGAGACGAAAGACGGGAAGGTCACAGCGGTTACCGGTGATCCCGACAATCAATCGAATCGCGGCCTGAACTGCGTGAAGGGCTATTATCTTGGCAAGATTCTGTACGGAAAAGATCGTCTCACCACGCCGCTTATTCGCGATGATGCGGGCACCAAGGGTACCGAAAGCGGCCTGCGTGAAGCCAGCTGGGAAGAAGCGCTCGAACTCGTGTCGACCAAGCTGCGCGAAACGTGGAAGCATGACAAGAGCCGCCTAGCATTTTGGGGCAGTGGCCAGCAGCCTATCACGGAAGGCTACCTTACCGCGAAATTCTGGAAGGCTGGCCTGCTTTCCAACAATATCGATCCGAATGCGCGCATGTGCATGGCGAGCGCCGTTGTCGGCTTCATGAACGTGTTCCAGACCGATGAGCCCGCCGGTTGCTATGAAGATCTCGACAACGCTGACGTTTTCATCACCTGGGGTGCCAACATGGCAGAGGCGCATCCGATGCTCTATTCGCGACTCACCGCACATAAGCTTCAGAATGAAAGCGTTCGTCATATCGACATTACTACGATGAAAACCCGAACTTCGGCAAGCGCCGATAAGGTTTTGCTGTTCCGTCCGGGCACCGATTTGGCCATTGCGAACTGCGTTGCGAACTACCTCATTCAGAATAAGAAATACGATGCCGATTTCGTGCGCGACCACCTGCAATTCAAAATGGGAACCGAAAACATCGGCAATGCGGTGGAAGACGGATACGATAAAAGCGACCTGGGCAAATCGGTCGACAAAACCACCGCATGCACGTTTGAGGAGTACGCCGCGCGTCTGGCGGACTACACGCTCGAGTACACGAGCGAGCTTTCGGGTGTTTCCGTCGAGGACCTCACCGATTTGTGCGAAGTGTTCGCCGACCCCGACTTGCGCGTAATGAGCCTGTGGACCATGGGCGTGAATCAGCACAATCGCGGCACGTGGATGAACCACAACCTGCATAACATTCATCTGCTTTCCGGTAAGTACGGCAAGCCGGGTTCAACGGCGTTTTCGCTCACCGGTCAGCCGAGCGCATGCGGAACGGCGCGCGAGGTGGGCACGTTCTGCCACCGCTTGCCGGCCGACCTCGTGGTGTCCAACGAGGCGCATCGTCGCTATACCGAGGCAGTTTGGAATTTGCCCGAAGGCTACCTCGACGAAATCAAAACGCCTGGCTATCACACGATTAAGCTCTTCCGCGAAATGTCGAAGGGCAACATCGATTTCCTGTGGAGCGCGCACAACAACTGGGCGCAATCTCTGCCGAATCTGACGCGTTTCTTGGGTGAAGATGGCGAGCATACGGGCATCTTCGACACGTTCATTGCGGTAAATGAGGTATACCCGACGCTTACGACCCAGTATGCCGACGTCGTTTTCCCCGTGGCAATGTGGGTGGAACGCGAGGGTCAATTCGGCAATGCGGAGCGCCGCACCTCGGTGTTCGAAAAGGCCGTGGACCCTGTGGGCGATGCCAAGTGGGACGTGTGGGTGCTGCTCGAAGTCGCGCGTCGCGTGCTCGAAGGTGAAACGATTGACGGCGAAGATGCGTTCACGCGTTTGTTCGGCTTCATTTGGGATGCTGAAAAAGACGACTTCAATGGCGATTCGCGCGAGGTCAATCGCGCGATTTGGGAGGAGTACCGCACGTTCTCGAACCCCGATTTGAACGAACGCGCCGCAGCCATCAATGCCGAAAAGAAGCTCAAGATGGAAGCCAAGCAGCTTGCCCCTTATGACGAATATCTGGCGCACCACGGCCTTACCTGGCCCGTACGCGAGGTCGATGGGCAGTGGCTGCCCACCAAGTGGCGTTTTTCCGATGGCAAGCAGGCCGATGGCTATGACGAGGTCGGTATTGAGATGTATGGCGATAAGGGTCTTGCTGGCGGCATGAGCTGGTACAAGAGCGCCGACCACAAGCCTTCGGTGGTCTTCCGCCCGTATGAGCCGCCGGCGCAGGAGCCTTCCGCGGAATTCCCGTTCTGGTTCTGCACGGGCCGTTTGCTCGAGCACTGGCATACCGGCACCATGACGCGTCGCGTCGAGGAACTCGATCGTGCGCTGCCCGAGGCACTGCTGTCGATGAATCCCGACGATGCCGCCACGCTTGGCGTGAACGACGGTGACATGGTGCAGCTCACGAGCCCCCACGGAACCATGCAAATCAAGGTATCGCTCGCCGGTCGCGTGGAGCCGCCCTCGGGTATGGTGTTCGCGCCGTTCTTTGCAGCCGAAACGCTCATCAATCGTGTTGTGCAGGATTACTATTGCCCGCTTTCGAAAGAGACCGACTATAAAAAGACGTGTGTCAGCATCAAGAAGGCTTAGGGAGGGTCTGACGATGAAGATTTCTAAAACGCGTGTGGGTATTGCAGTTGCGACCGTCGTGTTGGCTGTTGGTTGCGTGGCATGCGCGGGTTGCGCGACTCAGCAGCCAGAGCCGTCAAATGCAGTTGCCGGCACCGAGACCACGCCGAAGCTTATGCCGGCGCAGCACCAGAAATACGTCGATCGCACGGCATATAAG
>CAKUEV010000210.1 GCA_934646845.1 uncultured Slackia sp. | reverse complement strand
ATCGCAGCTTCGGCTGGGCGTAAAGATCTGGTGGAACTCGTCGCTTACGCCATAAAGGCTCGAGAAGATGAGCGCGACGCGCGGGGTGGGGTCGTCTCCGAGCATGCCTGCGGGGTGCGCGACGGCGTTTTTCTCGAACGCGGTCCACGACGTGAAGCGCAGCGCGTTTGCAAGCGCCGCGCCGAGCAGCAAATATTCCGTGAAGTGTCCAACGGGCGAGACGTCGACCTCGTGGCCGAAGAGTGCCGTAGCGCCCACGGCCAGAAGGTTCTTGATGACCGAGATAATGCCCGAGTGATTGTCGAGGTCGTTGCCCGTTTTCGCGCTCATAAAGAAAATGAAGACGAGCATAATCGCGACGGCCGCCCAAGAAAGAAGCGCGCATGCGCGGCGAGAGAGGCGAGGGTGATTTGAGGCTTCGCGCCTTTCTCTAAGCGCGGCGTTTTCTGCACCAATGCCGCGCGCATTGTCGATGGCGGGCGCATCTGTGTTTTGGGTTGTGGTGTGAGATTGCGTTTTCATGGTTTGCGATTTTATCAAATCGGTGGGTTACCGTCGCAACAGCCGCGGTTTTCGATAACATGAATAGGTTACGTTCACGCGTGCGACAGATTCATATTCGGAAAGGCGCATCCATGGCCGAAGACCACACGAACCAGCAATCCCAGCAGCCGTCGCAGCCCGCGGCGCCGCAAGGTTTTGACGCGCAGCAAAGCCAGGCATATGCCCAAGGCCAAGCGCAGCCCTTTACTCAGGCCCAGGCGTATGGCCAGTCTCAAGCGCAGCAGCCGTATGGCCAGCCTGGCGCTCAACAATACGCTCAGCCTGGATATGGCCAGCAAGGTTGCTCCCAGTCGTACTACGCGCCTGCGTCTTGGCCCGCCTATGCTGCTTCCGTGCCGAAGAAAAAGAACATGGCGCCCTGGATCGTGCTCGGCGTGATTTTGTTTGCCATTGTGTTCTGCTTCACCATTGGGGCAATGTCGTGCTCGAGCGCAGTTCGCTCCCTTTCGGGCTTTGGTTTGGGCGCCATTGAGGAAGAGTTTACCGACGGGCCCACGGTTGCGGTCATCGACATTTCGGGAACCATTCAATACGACGGCACGGCCTGTTCTCCCGAAGGTCTTTCATCGCTTCTAGCTCAGGCGGAAGAAAACGACGATATTCAGGCCGTGGTTTTGCGAGTCGATTCCGGCGGCGGCACGGCAACGGCGGGCGAGGAAATGGCTGAATACGTGAAGCGTTTCAGCAAGCCCGTGGTGGTGTCGAGCGCGTCGATGAATTGCAGCGCGGCGTATGAGATTTCCAGCCAAGCCGACTTGATCTACGTGAACAAGACCACCGATATCGGCGCCATTGGCACGGTGATGCAGGTGACCGACCTTTCGGAGCTGCTTGATAAGCTGGGGATCAAGGTCGACAATATCGCGTCGGCGGAATCGAAAGATTCAAGCTACGGCACGCGTCCTTTGACCGACGAGGAACGCGCTTACTACCAGGAACTCATCGATACGTCGAATGAGGTTTTCGTCGAAAACGTGGCCGAGGGCCGCTCCATGAGCCTCGATGAGGCTCGCGCGCTTGCCACAGGCCTTCCTTTTACCGGCGAGCAGGCCGTTGAAAATGGCCTTGCCGATGAAGTGGGCGTTTTCGATGACGCAATCGAAGCCGCCGCGCAACTTGCGAACCTCGGCTCCGACTACAATGTGATTACGCTGACCCAATCGAGCGATTTGGGTTCGCTTATGGATTTGCTTTCCGAAAGCGACAGCGACTCGGCTACGCAGGCCGCAGCCGCGAAACTGATTGAACTTTTGAAGAACGAGGGGGTTCTTTCGTGAGCTACACAAGCGAATTGACCTGGCCTGCGCGCGCGGTTGTGACCGCCGGCATGCCGTATGGCAACAAAAAGCTGCACTTCGGCCACGTTGCGGGCGTGTTCGTGCCTGCCGATGCCTATGCGCGCTTCCTTCGCGACCGCATTGGCGAGCAAAACGTGCTGTTTGTTTCCGGTACCGATTGTTTCGGTTCGCCCATTCAGGAGGGCTATCGCAAAGCTTGCGAGAACGAAGGCTTCGAGGGCACCATTGTCGACTATGTGCAACGCAACCACGATGCGCAGAAGGCGACGCTTGATGCTTATGACATCTCGCTTTCCATCTACGAAGGCTCGGGCATCGGCCGCGCGGGCGAAGTACACCAGCGCGTGACGAACGATTTGCTCGAAAAGCTGCACGAAAACGGTCACTTGCGCCTTATGGAAACGCTGCAGTTCTACGATCCCGAGGCGGGTCAGTTCCTTAACGGCCGCCAGGTGCACGGCTATTGCCCCGTGCAGGGCTGCAAATCGGAAAAGGCCTATGCCGACGAATGCGACTTGGGCCACCAGTTCGACCCGGCCGATCTTATCAAGCCCGCGTCGTCGCTCACGGGGTGCGTGCCCGAGCTTCGTCCCGTGCGCAACTGGTATTTCGACCTGCCGAATTTCCGCGAGCAGCTTGCCGAGGTCGCCGAAAACCTTGAGGCCGACCCCGAGGTGCGCCCCGTGGTGTCGCAAACGGCCAAGGAATTCCTCGTGCCGCCCGTCATCTATATCAAAAACGAGCTTGAGGCTGATTACCGCGCCATCGAGTCGCAGCTGCCCGCGCACGAGTTCCATGCCGCCGAGGGCAACAAACAAAGTTTCGAGCTCGAGTTCGCCAACATCGAATCGCGCGATGCCGCCCGCGACGAGCTTACCGCTGCCGGAATTCGCTTCCGCACGGGCAAGGCGCTTGTGCCGTTCCGCATTTCCGGCAATGTGGAGTGGGGCGTGAAGGTGCCCGAGATGGAAGGCGTTGACGACCTTACGGTGTGGTGCTGGCCCGAAAGCCTGTGGGCTCCCGTGAGCTTCTCGGCCACGGCGCTCGAGGCTCGCGGCGAAGAGCTGAGCGCGGTGCGCGACTGGTGGTGCAGCCCCGATGCGCGCGTGTACCAGTTCATCGGCCAAGACAACCTGTATTTCTACGGCGTTGCCCAGCCCGCGCTGTGGATGGCGCTCGAGAATGGCAATGCCGAGGTTGCGTACCCGCAGCCAGGCGACTTGCAGCAAACGACGCTCATCGCGAACCATCACATTCTGTTCGGCAAGGTGAAGGCGTCGTCTTCGGGCGCGGTGAAGCCTCCTTCGGCCGATCAGCTGCTCGAACACTATACGGTCGACCAGCTGCGCGCCCATTGGCTTGGCCTGGGCCTCGATGTGAAATCGGTGGGCTTCAAGCCCAAGCCGTTCGAGGTCGACGAGGCGAAGCGCAACGATCCTCGTGTGGCCGACCCCGTGCTCAAGGAAGGCGCGTTGCTCACGAACGTGTTCAACCGCTTGGCGCGCAGCTGCTTCTACGAGGCGCAGAAGAACTTCGAGGGCTTCATGCCCCTTGGCGCTCCCGCGGCCGACGTGGTGGCGCGCTGCCACAAGGTCATGGCTGAATATGAGGCCATTATGCACAAGGCCGAGCTGCATTCGGTCATGACGCTTATGGACGACTTCATCCGCTGGGCGCAGAAGCACTGGGCCGACGGCATCAAGGCCGCCGAGGGCGCCGACGATGCTGACATGCGTCGCCAGATTCTGGTCGACAGCTTCTTCACGCTGCGCGTCGCCACGCTGCTCATGCATCCTGTGGCGCCCGACGGCTGCGAGAAGATCGTGGAGCATTTGGGCCTGCCCGCCGAGCGCGTGTTCAGCTGGAACGCGCCGTTCGAGG
>CAKUEV010000209.1 GCA_934646845.1 uncultured Slackia sp. | reverse complement strand
CGGATGCTGAACCATGAAAATAGGTGAAAGAAAAGCATTTCGATGCAAAACACCAGGTCGCATCCGATTAAAACAAGAATGCAGCACTATTTCGACTCGGGAATGAGGCCCCCTTTCGACGATTCCTGACACACAGCACAGAAACCTCTGCAACGAGGCCCCCTTATCGCGTTTCCTGACACTGTCGACACTGTCATGGGCCATTACGCAGAGAAATTCTTCCTCGGATTTCTTCCGCAAATTTAAGCTAACCCATATATCGCCGTTGGTGCAGTCTCGTAACGACAGGAACAGCGTCGAGAAGATCAAACAAAGTTTGCCGTCAAAACGAGTCTCGCTGTCAAAACCAACAGAAAGCCCGATGTCGAAATTGGGAATGAGGCTAATCTCTAAGTTGATGCAGAGTCCAACGCCGCATTCGAAGCCAAAGCTAGAATCGACGTCGAAACCGATGCCATATTTAGCTCTGGAATCGAACAAGGATCAAAATTGCGGTTCATGTCGAAGCTGATGCCGAAATCGGTACTGGAATTTGCGCCGAAAGCACCGCCAATTTGCCACCAAGGTGATCCAAGGCCACTACCATGCCTGATAGAAATAAAAAAAGCAGGCCAGAAGTTTTACCTTCTGACCTGCTTTAATTAGCTGGTCGGGTTGACAGGATTTGAACCTGCGACCCCTTGACCCCCAGTCAAGTGCGCTACCAAACTGCGCCACAACCCGTTGCGGTTTCGAGCTCTTCGCTCAAACGCAAGACGTTAGTATACGCATCTCTTCCATGCCGCGCAAGCGTTATTTTCAACTTTTTTGAAAATATGTCGCACCGCAGCAAAAAGGCACGTCGACAATTACCAACCCGCTTGGTTTACCAGCACGTCGTCCGAAATCTCGCCCGCTTCATATTCCGAAATCGCCCGATTAGCAATCGCGAAGCCGCGGCGCAATTCTTCCTCGGTGATATTAAGCGGCGGCTGAATGCGCAAAATATTGTCGGCGACCGAAATCATGAGCAAGCCCAACTCGTACGAGCGATACACGATTTTGAACGTGCCCGTGGTGTCGGCCTGCATGGAGCCGTCTTCGCCCTTCTTCACCACAGCCAAGCCACGGGACATGCCAACGCCACGAATGAAACCGATCGTGTTGGGGTGGTCGGCCATCGTTTGCTCGAGCAGCTCGAGCATCACGCGTTCATTGCGCTTCAAAATGCCCTGGAATTCATCGGTTTGGTAATAGTCGAACGCCGCGCAGCCAGCCGCGCACGCGATGGCGTTGCCGCCAAGCGTGAACAGGTGCGCCGGCGCAGGCAGGCTCTCCATAATATCTTTGCGGGCCATGAACGCGCCCAAGGTAAGGCTCGCGCCCACCGATTTGCCCATGATTATGCCATCGGGCACGATGCCGTCGAAGCATTCGATGCCGAACCAATGGCCGTCGCGCCAAAATGCCTGCTGCACCTCTTCGGAAATGAACAGAATGCCGTGCTTTTTGCACAGGTCATAGAGCGCATGCATGAACTTGTCATTCGCCAAATTCAAGCCGCCGTCGCCTTGCACGGGCTCGATGATGACCGCAGCCACCTCTTCAGCGGGCAAATACGTGTCGAACGCCTCTTGAATTTCTTTCACATACCACTCGGCGGGCATGTCGGGCGCCTCGGAGCCATAGAACGGGAAATGGTAGATATCGCCCATGAACGGGCCCATTTTCGACGCCATGCGCGTGGTAACGCACGAAAGCGCAATGGAGCCGTACGTTGAGCCATGATACGCGTTGATGAACGTGATGACCTTCCGGCGGCCGGTATAGGCGCGCGCGAACTTCACCGCGGCGTCGTTGCAGTCGGAACCGCAGTTGCCGAACGCGATACGCACGTCTTCGGCGGGACGACCGGGAAACACCGAGCACAGGCGCTCGGCATACTCAATCGTCGCCGGGCTGTACGTGTAGGCCGCAGTGTACTGCGTGCACTTCGCCAGCTGCTCCTGAATGCCCGCGGTAATGTGCTCGTTGCAGCTGCCCAAGTTCAGCGAGGAAGCGCTCGTGAGGAAGTCGATGAACTCGTTGCCGTCGGTGTCGACTACCGTGGAATCTTTCGCGCGGTCAACCGCCAGCGGGAAATACGACAGGTGCTGGCATGGCGCAATCACCTTCTTGTCGCGCTCAACCCATTGTTTACACACGTCTTGTTTGATGGATTCGCCCATACTATCGCCTTCCGTCACAAACCGCCCCGCGACAAAACCCGCGCAGACGATGGCCTTTTGCGGCCCTTACGCTAAACGCTGCCGATTATAGAACCAAATCGGGTATCATGGCGAATAGTTTATAGCCCAGCCGTTGGGGCCGGGCGCGAATCGAAGGAGTTCAGCGGAATGGAAGATTACAAACGCGAATTCATCGAGTTCATGGTTGAAAGCGATGTGCTCAAATTCGGCGAGTTCACCCTGAAAAGCGGCCGCAAGTCGCCGTTCTTCATGAATGCAGGCGCCTACGTGACGGGCGAGCAGCTCAAGCGCCTGGGCGAGTACTACGCCAAGGCCATTCATGACAACTTCGGCCTCGATTTCGACGTCGTGTTCGGTCCTGCCTACAAGGGCATTCCGCTGGCCGTCGTGACCGCCATCGCGCTGCAGGAGCTCTATGGCAAAGAGGTGCGCTACTGCTGCAACCGCAAAGAGGCTAAAGACCACGGCGCCGACGCCGGCAACCTGTTGGGCGCGACCCTCAACGACGGCGACCGTGTGATCATGGTCGAAGACGTGACCACGTCGGGCAAGTCGATCGACGAAACCTATCCCATTGTGACGGGCGCTGCAAACGTCGAGGTCAAGGGCCTTATCGTATCGCTTAACCGCATGGAGGTCGGAAAGGGCGGCGTAACCACCGCGCAGAAGGAAATCCAGGCGAAGTACGGCTTCCCCGTAGCCAGCATCGTAAGCATGGCGGAAGTGACCGAAACTCTGCACAACCACGAAATCGACGGCAAGGTCGTCATCAACGATGACATCAAGGCCGCCATCGACAAGTACTACGAGCAGTACGGCGCGAAGGACTAGCAGCGGGGAAAGAACACAAAGGCGCAACTTTGGTTGCGCCTTTTCTTTTGCTTCGATTCAATCGGCCGACACGATCATACTTCGACTTGTCCCGATAAAACGATGCGAGCGGCGCCCGAGGCGATCTAAATTTGCCCCAGGGATCTTCCGTCTCGTTCATTCCGCCATACACACGCTGAATGTTCCGGGGAGCTCATTCTCGCATCTTTTGAAACTGCCCCCTCGCCGCGCCGCCTTCGACTGTTTTAATAGAACTCAGGCTTTAATTCGCGACCGAACAGCTGCGCGGCAGCCTGTTCCAAATTAGAGCCCTCCCACACCACGCGACGCACGGTTTCGGCAATGGGCAGCTCCACCCCCACCGATTCGGCGAGCGACATGAGCGTGCGACACGCAATGGCGCCTTCGACCACCATATGGGTTTCAGCCTTGTATTGCTCAAGCGACGTGCCCTGCGCCAAACGGTAACCGAATGTGCGGTTGCGCGAATGCTCGCTCGTGCATGTGGCAATGAGGTCGCCCACGCCCGCCAGGCCCAAGCACGTCATGGGCATGCCGCCGCACGCGGCGACCAAGCGGCTCATCTCCGCCAGACCGCGCGTCATCAAAAGCGACGCCGTATTGTCGCCATACCCCATGCCATACGATAGACCGCACGCGATGGCGACCACGTTTTTCGCAGCCGCGC
>CAKUEV010000208.1 GCA_934646845.1 uncultured Slackia sp. | reverse complement strand
TAAACATTCCCTTTTCTTTGAATTCAGCAACCGTCATGAGACCCTCTTGCGGTGCGCCCTCAACGCCAAGCTCGTCGATATCATCCTGCGTGATGGTGAGCAGCGGCGCATATGCCATGGTGTCCGCATCGGTCATGTACATAGCACCGGCGAGAGACGAATACGTACGCTCGGCGTCGGTCATGGTGTTGACGATCTTCGGATCGACATCGAGGCGCTTCGCGAGCTCCTCAGCGATGTAACCCTCGGACTTCGACTCGTACAAGGGTTCCATAATCTGATCGGCCCAGTACACGGTGTCGGAATTGTTCATCCACGCGAGGTTGCCCTTTTCCCACCACGTCGCAACAGGCAAAACGATGTCGCAATACTGGCGAGACGGGTCGAAGAACGGATTTGCTCCCCATACGAAATCGACCTTGCGGAATGCTTTGATTCCAGCGTTCACGTTCGGCATCGAATTAAGCGAGTTTTCATAACCTCCGGCATAGATGACGTGAATGTCGAGCTTATGCTTGCCGCCAGGCCACGTATCGCGACCATATTCGCCGTCGAGGATAGACTGCCAACACTCGGAATAGTCAACCTTTTCCCATGCGGTGGGGTCTTCCATCTCGCTCCACAATGGAACCGAGCTCAACGATTTCGGAGTAAGGGGGTTTGCGGGATTCTTCTTGAAGCCATCAGAAGAGTCGCCCGCCATGCAATAAGGCGCAAGAGACATGCCTTCGTGCAAACCAACCCATGACGCATAGTTGCCCGGCGTGCCCATGCCACCGTGCATAAACGCCAGCGTGTAGAAGGCCTGGGCAAACATTTCGCCTGCAGGAATTTTCGTAGTGGATTGTCCTGCGAAGAAATTCGTCTTCTTGGATGCGTGAATCTCCTCTGCCAGGCTGCGAATCTTGTCGGCGGGTACGCCGCAAATTGCTTCCGCCCACTCGGGGGTTTTCGGGGTGCCGTCATAGGTACCCAGAACATAATCTTTGAAATTGTCTTCAGCGGGAGCGCCCTCAGGCATATGGTCGGCATCGAAGCCAACGCAATACTTGTCGAGGAAGTCCTGGTCATATAATCCGTTTTCGATTTGGTGATACATCATGCCGATGCAGAAGGCGGTATCAGTGCCGGGACGAATGGGAATCCATTCGTCGGCCAAAGCCTGCGCCGTCTGATTGAGCCAAGGCTCAATAATGACGACCTTTCCTCCTGCCTGACGCGCAGCATCGAGCTGATGGGGTGTCTGTCCGCCCTTGTTTGCGGCCCAGTTGCAGCCGAACATGATATGCAGATCACTGTCCTGAAGGGACAACGAGTCAGGGGCGGCAAGCATTCCGCCTGTCATCGTCATTTCAGGAATTGGCCACGAACCCAAAGAGACGGTTCCGAGCTCATGGTGCACAGCGCCGCCCTTGGCGTTAAGCAGGCAAATCACCGGATCGAAATACGTGTCTCCGATGTCGCTATACGCCGCAGCGAGAATGGACTTCGGCCCATAATTGTCATAGGCCTTCTTCATTTCGGCAGCGATATAATCGAGCGCTTCATCCCAGCTGATGCGCTCCCACTCATCCTTGCCGCGCAGCTCCCCGTTCGGATTATCGGGACTCCAGTTTTTGCGCTTCATGGGATATTTAACGCGAGCTGGAGAGAGCATGTTGCCGATTTGGGCACGTCCGCGCGGGCATGCTCGACGCTGAGGAACCTCAATCGAGTCCTCGTCTTGCTCATCGGTGCGAATCTTCAACGGCACGCCATCTTCGACGTACACCCTCAACAGACAACGTGACGAACCGCAGCTGCAGTTGTTCATGCATGCGCCCGTAAGCCACGTTCCCTTTTCGCCCGACGCTTCCTGTCCTGCTCCCTGCTCACCACCGGATGAACAGCTCGTCAAGCCAACGAGCGATGCCGCCCCTGCCGACAGAGCGCTCCACTTAACGAAATTACGGCGAGTCAACGATGTATCCACGTTTCCCCCTTCAATCGTCTCCCCCCAGACGATTCAGCCTCCCAGCCCATCGCCCGAGACTCAGTTTAAGTATCCTAACTGTCTTATTTTTTTAGGACACTCAATTGAGTTTCAGGCTATCCATATACTCTTCATATGTCAATGTCAGCGATTATCCTACTTATAGCATAATATAATTCAAGACAAACCATTGCCTTGAACGTGTCATATGATAGAGTGACAGTTGTTATAGAAGCTACGGTAAGGGGGATGCCGTGAGATTCATCCTAGCGTTCGCTGTTTCGCTCTTTGTCGCGCTTATCTGTACAGACCAATTGAAAAAAACACCAGCCGTTTTTTATTCGCTTTCAATTGCGGCCGTTGCGGTCTATGTTTACGGTATCTCACAGGGTCCAGCTGTCGGCTTCTGGGGCTTTTTCGTCCCATTCATGCAACGCTGCACGCTCGCAATGGCATTCTTTGCCATCGTAATGTTCGTCGGCGTTTTCGACGAGAATTCCCTTGTTCGCAAAAAGTTGCTGCCTGTTCGTCGCCAGCTTTCAATTTGCGGCTGCCTTCTTTGTCTGGCCCATGTTTTCTATTACGCGAAAACCTATCTTGCTCAGCTCGGAAGCTCTCCGCAATTGCACTTTTCCGACGCTTCGGGAAACTTAATTCTTTCTCTCACTATTTCCGTAATCCTCGTTCTTTTGCTTGCCGTCCTCGGCATCACGTCCTGCACCTTCGTGAAAGCGAAAATGAAGGCTTCCTCGTGGAAGAATATCCAACGACTATCGTACGCATTCTTCACGCTCATCATTGTGCACTTGGGAATAATCCTCGTGCCGCCTGCACTTTCGGGCAATACGCCGGCCATCGAAAGCGTCGTTGTGTGGGGACTCGTGTTCGCCTTATATGCGGTGCTGAAAATCAAAAGAGAAATCAAACTGCGCCGAGCGACAAACGCGGCATAACTCATAGGCAAATTGGTCCATTCCGTTTGCGCGAATCCATTCCGCCGCCCATCTTTCGCAAATGCCCGCTGCGCGCGGGCGCCGTGCAGGTATAGTGGAGTGCGTGCGAATCACAATGCGAAAGAGCCCGCGTCGTCGAGCAGGAAGGAACACGCCCATGCAAACCGAAGAATTCTTCCTGTTCGATACCGTAAACACCGTCACAGCGCCCGCACTCGACTCCAGCACCATGGCGGCCGTAAAGGCGGCATGCCTTCGCTACGAAAAGCTGTTCTCGCGCTTCGATGAGCAATCGCAGCTCTTCCGCATCAACAGCGCCCACGGCGCACCGGTCGATGTCGACCCCGAATTGGCCCAGTTCATCGAAACGTCGCTCGCCTACTGCGAAGCGTCAGGCGGCCTGTTCGACATCACGATGGGATCGGTCACGCGCCTGTGGAATTTCAAGAATGGCACTATTCCCGCCGAGGGCGACGTGCGCGCCGCCCTTGCGCACGTGAACTGGCGAGGCGTGCACGTCAACGGCTCAACCGTGCAGCTCGACGACCCCAAGGCATGCCTCGAGCTCGGCGGCATCGCAAAGGGATACATCGCCGATGGCGTGCTCGACGTGCTTGCGCGCCACGGCGTCGAACACGCCATCGTGAACTTGGGCGGCAACGTGGCCGTCATGGGCGGACGTCCCGACGGCACGCCATGGCAGGTGGGCCTGCGCCAGCCGATCGCCTCGCACGGCATTCCCGTGACGGCAATGTTCGCGGCGGTGGGCGTGGCATCGGGCTCAGTAGTCACGAGCGGCGTGTACGAACGCGCGTTCACAAGCGACGGCA
>CAKUEV010000207.1 GCA_934646845.1 uncultured Slackia sp. | reverse complement strand
GAATGCTGTCGGCGTCAGCCCCGAGCGAATCGAAGAAGAACTTGCTCGCAACGGTGTTGGATTTCGGATCGTTCTCGTGGCAGTTGTAGCAGCTGATCGGCTCGTCGAACTGACCAACCATGTCGTTGAACTTTTCGGCGTACACGCTATCGCCCTCGGAATTCACCAGCGCGGTGAACTGGGGCGTTTTGCACGTGATGCAGTTCGCGAGCTGCTCTTTTTTCTGCGTGCGCGGCGTGTCTTTTATGCTGTCAAGCGTATATAGATGGCTGGACGCCTGGTCGTAGCCCAGCGCGAACGCGTATCCTTTGTACATGGTATTGAGCGCCGGATACGTTTCCAGGTAGTTTTTCTTACCGGAATCGGGCGAGTTCGCCGCGTTATCCATGTAGCTTGCGTACTCGTTCGGATAGATGTCTTTCCACGACTCGGCAGTCACCACGCCGAACTCGTCGGCCTCGGGCGTGGCATGCTTCGCGGCGGCGTTCGGCGACGAGGCGGTCTCGACTTTTCCCGTAGTCGCGGCGGGCGCGCAGGCAACTAGGCCCACGACCAGAGCAAACGATGCAATTCCAACGCCCCACATTGCAGCTTTCGTCTTGCTGCCGCGCGCAAACGCTTTAGGCGACGCAGCTACAGCATCGGCCACCGATTCGCCGCGGCCCGCAACATCGAGATTGCACGCACCATTCATGCCATTCGCGACTTCGATTTTTCCTTCGCTTTCAAACTTGTCGTACTTCATGGGATTCCCCCTTCCCCTTACCATTTGCGGGAATGCAGGCCCTCCCTGTTCATTCCCTAGGGGCAATATACGTTGGAAAGCGTACCTTCAGAAGGGACGCTTTCTCGCATTTTAATGGGGACGATTCAAATTGACCTGGAAGTATGCGCCACTGCAGAGTTCGTACGATTGCCTGAGGGAAAACCCGCAGACGCGAACGCGCCTTACGCCCAGTTGGTGCGAGAAAACACGATTGCCCGCAAAACACGCTCAACTATAGGAGGCGCCAACAAACGCACGCGGTGAGCGAAGCGCACCCACGTCTCGCCCGCCTAAAACTCCAGCGCTTATTCAGCCTAGAGCGCGCGCATGCGCACGCTCATGTCGCAAGGCTTCGCGGAAAACGGCGCTGTGGTCGCCAGGCCGTCGACGCCCGTGGCGGCGTAGGCGGCAGCGTTGCTCGGGTTAATGCCGCCAGCGGCAATAAGCGTGAGGCGCGGGTCGATCTCGCGCAGTTCGGCCACGAGTTCCGCCAGCTGCTCGACAGGCACCTTATCGAGCTGAATGCCGTCGACGCCTTCCCCACCTGCGCTTACGCGCGCAAGCGTGCGCGCCCGTTCGACGTTCGCTTCCACAAACAGCTTCTTCTCGATGCACTTCGCCTTGATGCTCGGCAGCTGTTCGACGAACACGTCGAAGCCGCCCATGAATTCCAAATGATGGTCGAACACAAGCACGGTTTCGGAAAGGCCCAGTCGGTGGGGGAACGCCCCACCCGCCATGACCGCGCTCGTGAGCAGGTCTTTCGCGCCCGGCATGCTTTTGCGCGTCGTGAGTACCTCACAGCGCGGGTTCACCGCATACGCAGCGTTCACCATCGCGCGCGTTTTCGTGGCCACGGCCGACAAGTGGTCGAACGTGTTCAGGCACACCTTCCACGCAGCATGCAAATCGGCCGACGCGGCGCGCACGGCAAAGAATGTCTCGCCCGCCGCGAGCTCGTCGCCGTCGGCCCGCGCGCTCACGATTTCGCACCCGCACTTTTCCGCGATGCGGCGCGCCACAGGCACACCTGCGAGCACGCACGCCTCGCGCGTGAAGAATTCCATTACGCCCTGCTCGGCGCCAATGCCCAAAACCTCGCTCGTGAGGTCGATATACGGAACATCTTCGGCAATGAGCTGGTCAATTCGAGAATCGGATATGCGCAGCATGTTTTCCCCTTTATGCGGCTTAGGCGCGAAACTATTCTTGCTCTAGAATAGCCGTTCTCGCCGCGGGCGCAAGCTTCGATGCGAGATGGCGGCCGCTGGTCATTCCACGCCCGAGACCGCCGATCTTCTTGGCCGTGAGCGCGAAACACCATCGCTGAGCACTGGATGGCTATTGGCACTGCCGCAAACACGGGGTTTCGTTGCGAGACGATGCCCTGCCCCAAATGCAAGCGCGAAGTTTTCGTTGCGGAACGATGCCCGCCCCAGACGCAAGCACGAGATTTTCGTTGCAGAACGATACCCTAGCCCAAACGCAAACACGAGATTTCGCTGCGGAACGTCGATCGCTAACCGTCGCAGAAGATCATGCGAAAGACTCCACAGAATCCCTTGCAGCAATCCTTCACAGAAATGCCCCGAATCAAAGCCTGGCCAGAGCCCTTCGCAGAAGCGCTCGGTTGAAACCCAATCGGAAGTCCCAGCGAAAGCGCCCGGCAAAAGAGGTCGGCAGAAAACGTCACAATGGGGCTCATTGCAGATTGTCGAGCCTGAATTGGCAGAAAACGCCACGATGGGGCCCGCAATGACGGAGTCCAGGGCCCCAATGCAAGAACAATAATGCGACTCACAAGCGATGTTTTCGCAAAACCCCAGGTGAGAGAGGTTTGCTGAATTCAAGAAAGGCGGAAGGCCCCGAATCTCCGCCTGCAATGAGGCCCCATTCTCGCCTTTTCTGACACGCAGCCGCACCATCCCGACACGCACACACGGCCGTACCTTAGTCCGGGTTCGAATCCTGGCGGCCCAGCCATAGTCCGACACGCACACGCGGCCGTGCCAGTTCGACACGCCAGCCTTGCGCCCCTTAGTAGTCGTTCGCGGCGGGGCTGTTCATCCAATCCTGGTAGAACGCCTCGTATTCGCCGACCAGCACGGCTTCGCGCGCCTTGCCCATGAGGTCGATCAGGAAATGCAGATTGTGAATCGACAGCAGAATGCCGCCGAGCATTTCGCCCTGTTTCACCAGATGGCGAAGGTATGCGCGCGTATAGTGCGTGCACGTGGGGCAGCTGCACTCGGGATCGAGCGGCGTGAAATCTTCCTTATATTTCGCGTTGCGCATATTCATGCGGCCCGTGTGCGAAAACGCCGTGCCCATGCGTGCCGTGCGCGTAGGCAGCACGCAGTCGAACATATCCACACCCTCGCGCACCGCGCGCACAAGCGTCGTGGGATTGCCGACGCCCATCAGGTAGCGCGGGCGATTGTCGGGCAGCGCCTGACACACATCGCCGAGCGTCTCGAACATCACGTCATGCGGCTCGCCCACCGAATAGCCGCCAATGCCGAAGCCTTGGAAGCCCTTGTGGCCTGCCGCACGGCTCGCGGCATCAATCTCGATGAGTCGCTTCGCGCTCTCGAGGCGCAGGTCGCGGTGCATACCGCCCTGCACGATGGCGAAAAGCGCCTGATCTTCGCGGGTATGCGCGGCGCAGCAGCGCTCGGCCCACTCCCACGACAGCTTCGTGGACGCGGCCACGGCTTCCTTCGGCGACGGATAGCCAATGCACTGGTCGAGCTGCATCACGATGTCGGCGCCGATGCGCTGCTGGATGTCCATGTTGCTCTCAGGCGTCCAGCGATGCTTGCTGCCGTCATAATCGCGCGCATGGAACGTGACGCCGTCGGGGTCGGTTTTCATCATATGATCGAGACTAAACAGCTGGAATCCGCCCGAATCGGTAAGCATGGGGCCGTCGTAGTTCATGAACTTCTGCACGCCGCCGGCCTTCTCGATAATGTCGACGCCCGGGCGCATGTA
>CAKUEV010000206.1 GCA_934646845.1 uncultured Slackia sp. | reverse complement strand
GGCCGCCTTACCAACGCAGATGCACGCGAGCTGCGCGAAGAGGTATATATGTTGCAGATGGGCCTCGAGGCCAGGTAACAAGCGAAGCTTTGCGCGCGCCAGCTGCCTCGCGCTTCGACAGCTCGGGCGCCCGGCAATCCAACGCCCCCGCTTCGGACGCCGATGCGGGGGCGTTGGCATTTTGTCGCTCGCGATGCCCGCGCTGTCCAGAGTACCGCTTTGACCAGCGCCCTTCTGCGAGACGCTAGTTCTCGGTCGCTTCTTCCACCATGCTGATGAGCTCTTGCTGGGAATGCACGTCGAGCTTCGCGTAAATATGGCGCACGTGGGTTTTTACCGTGTTGTGCGACAGCACGAGCTTTTCCTGAATGACGGGGCTCGTGCGTCCGCGCGCAAGCAGCTCGAATACCTCGGTTTCGCGCGCGGTGAGGCGATGCTTCTCGGCAACGGCGGCGCAGGCGGTTTCGAATGCGGTGTCGTCCGATTTTTGCTGAAGGTCTTCCGCAGGTTCGGCTTCTTCAGCGAGCTGCGCTGCGGCTTCTTCGCCGTTCGCGTTCTTCATAAGGCTTTCTGTATGGGCGGGAGTAATGCCCTCGATGGTTTCGGCGAAGCTGTAATTGCGCATGCCGACATAGTTGTATGCGACGAACGCGAACGTAATGGCCATGGTAATCCACGCGGCGACGGTCGCGTTGCTTGCGGATATCCCATTAACGAGCTGCGCGATGGGCGCACCAATGCCAATGCCGAGCCACTGCGTGGCCAGAATCGAGGCGGAAACGGCGACTGCGCCCAGTTTGTTTCGCGCGCCAACGGCGGCGATGAAGCAGTACATGAGCACGTTGAACAGGTCGGACCCCGCGCCGAGAAGCGTGCCGTGAGCTTGCATGTTGAACGGGTCGGCGCCGCCGAAAAGCAGCAGCGGCGTCGTGAGGAAGCCGGCAAATACGAGCAGCATCGACCCCCGATAAAGCGCGTCGGTGGAAATCGAGCCTCGCGCCACAACGGTGATGAGCGCAATCGTCACGGGAACGAATGAGATGAGCGTTCCGGCGGCGGAAAGCTCGTTTTTCGCTCCGCCAAGCGCGAAGCCGCACGCGATGTTGAACAGCAGAATCGAGACGAACGCAAGGCTCGAGAACGACACATAGGAAGAAGGGCTCGTGATATTGAGCACGGTGGGGGCCGTGGAATCGTGGATGCTATTGAGAATTTCACGGGCGTCGCGACGAATGAACAAATAGCTTGCGACGAGCGCCGTGACGAAGGCTACGGTTGCCAGGCCCATGGAAGAGGGAAGTCCGAGCGCCATAAGACCGCAGCGAAACGCGTATTCCAAAACGAACCCTGCAGGAACGGCGATCATGGCGCGCGCCGCTCCTAAGTTGGCAAGCCCGATGCCGGTGAGCACGGCGAGCCATGCGCTGCCAAGGCCGCCAAAGGGAGCGCCAAGAAGGAGCAACGTCGTATTGTTGGTAAGAACGCCTATATAAAGAAGAATCGCCGCGCCGACGGTAGATGCCAGGCATGCTGCCGACCATACGCTCTCTCGCATGAGCGAAGGGCGCACGTAGGCCGCCACGGCAACAGCGATAGAAAATGCCGCACCGCAGTACGTCGATATTTCACGAGCGGGCGGCATAATGAGCGCCACGTTCGGAAAAAGCATCGAGTTGACGATGAACGACGAAAGCAACGCGAGCGTGAGTGCCGCACACGCGCGAAGCGTTGCGGGTGCGGCAATGCGTTCAGTAGTATCCATATCCATTTCCCTCCGCGTGAAAGTGTATAGCAACATGCCTGATTAGTCTGCGGGAAATCTCACCCCCACAAGGCTATTTTAAGGTGAGTGAAATGTGAAATGCCTGGTCAGAAGTACTTTCAAGAACTTCGCGGCCAAGGGGTGACGCAATGCGTCCGCTTCGAGCGTAATCTGCGAGCCACATTCGCAAATCAAACGAGGAGGGCGAAATAATGGAAGAGAAAATCACGAACAAGGGCGTTTCTCGCCGCAACTTCCTTGCGGGCGCTGCGCTGGCTGGCGTTGCTGCCGCAGGCGCGGGTCTTGCTGGTTGTGCTCCGGCGGGCAACTCCGCTAAGGGCGACGCTTCGAAGGGCGCCGCTGCTGCAGAGACCGACGCTCCCGCATGGCTGGGCGTTGAGCCTGAGGTTGCCGAGTCTGATATCAAGAAGACCGAGGAAACCGACTTCCTTATTATTGGCGCTGGCACCGCGGGCATGTGCGCCGCTGGCACGGCTGCCGACCTTGGCATGAAGTTCATCCTTGCCGAGAAGAACGACAAGGTCACCGAGACCCGCGAGTACTGGGGCATCGTGAACTCCAAGGCAGCTGTTGCTCAGGGCGGCGAAGTTGACGGCATGAAGCTGCTCAACGAGCTCACCCGTTACGCTTCCGGCAAGTGCAACCAGGACGTCATCAAGATGTGGATCGACGAATCCGCCGAGCTGTTCGACTGGATCGATCCTCTGATGCAGGCAGCTGGCAAGCAGGCTGTTGTCGATATGCCTCCCGCGCACGCAACTGGCGGCACCGACTACATGCTGCCCGTTCTGCAGCACATCTACCTCACCCCGTACTCCGCTCCCATGCGCAACGACGTTCTGCTCTCCCATGTTCAGGAGAAGTCTGCCGACAGCGTTCGCTGGGGTTACGACCTGGTAAAGCTCGTTCATGAAGAGGGCAAAGTTTCCGGCGCTATCTTCAACACCTCTGAGGGCTATGTTCAGGTGAACGCCAAGAACACCCTGCTCGCCACGGGCGGCTACCCGGCCAACCCGACCATGATGAAGGCTCTGCAACCTGCCGCTGTCGGTTGCTGCACCGCTTCGAGCTTCAACCCCGCCGACACCGGCATCGGCCTGAAGGCTGGCCTGTGGGCTGGCGGCGTCAAGGACCCCGATCCCGCGCCGATGATCTTCGACCGCGGCGCTGTCGAGGTTGGCGTTGACTGCGGTTACATCGGCAAGGGCGATGAGGCTGCATTCCCTGGCACCATCTTCCAGGAGAACATCGGCAGCCAGCCGTTCATGAAGGTCAACCGCAACGGCGTGCGCTTCGCTAACGAGTCCACCCCGTACGACACGCTCTGCTTCCAGGCCGCTCAGCAGCCCGGCGGCGTGTGGTGCTCCATCTTCGACGCCAATGCGCCTGAGGACATCATCCGCTTCTCGACCATCGGCTGCTCCGCATTCGCCAACCAGATGATGGCCGCCGGCATGCCTCTCGAAGAGTTCGTCGCAACTTCCCGCGACGCTGGCTTCCTGAAGAAGGCCGACACCATCGAAGAGCTCGCTGACAAGCTGGGCTTCGAGGGCGAGTCCAAGAAGGCTTTCCTCGAGCAGGTCGAGCGCTACAACCAGCAGTTCGACGCTCAGGCCGACGACGACTACGGCAAAGAGGCCTATCGTCTGTCCGCCATTCGCACCGCTCCGTTCTACGGCCTGTGGTTCGGCGGCACGCTGCTCACCACCATCGACGGTCTGCGCATTAACTCTGAGTGCCAGGTTCTCGATGAGAAGGGCGCTGCTATCGAAGGCTTCTATGCTGCAGGCGACGTTTCCGGCAGCTTCTTCAGCGGCAACTACCCCGAGTACATCGTGGGCGTTGCTTCGGGCCGTTCTTCGACCCAGGGCCGTCACGTCGCTCGCAAGCTCGGCGGCGACCTGTAAGTCTCGGTATATGCCGGCGGTTTAATCGCCGCCGGCTCCGAGCCCAGATACCAGGCTTCGCTGGCCGCTTCTTTCGCCGACCCCTTCGGCTT
>CAKUEV010000205.1 GCA_934646845.1 uncultured Slackia sp. | reverse complement strand
ATTCCGCAGGGCGCATGGCATAAGGCGGACATGTCGGGCGACAAGGTCGATGAAGGCGGTTGCGTGAATACGCTTACCACGTATAAGCCCACGCCGCTGGCCAAGGGCAATGGCACTGCCCATTCGATGATCGTCCAGGTTGCCAAGGCGTAGGCGCGAGCGAGAAAAGGGGGAATTGAAAATGGCTTACGGATTCTATTTCGATAGCACGCGCTGCACGGGTTGCCGAACCTGCGAAATGGCGTGCAAAGATTATCATGACCTGTCGACCGAGGCGGCCTTCCGTCGTGTGTTCGACTACGAAGGCGGCGAGTTTATTGAAAATGCCGATGGCACGGTGACCACGAGCACGTACGCGTATCACCTGTCTGAGGCTTGCAACCATTGCGAAAGCCCGAAATGCTTCGCGGCGTGTCCTACGGGCGCGATTGAGAAAGATGACGACGGCATCGTTTTCATTAAGGAAGACGTGTGCACCGGCACCGGCGCCTGTGTGGATGCCTGCCCGTTCGGTGTGCCCATTCTGGTGAAGGAAAAGAACAAGGCCGTGAAATGCGACATGTGCCGCGACCGCATCGCCGAGGGTAAGCGTCCCATCTGCGTTGAGGCATGTCCGCTGCGCGCACTCGAGTGGGGCGAGCTTGACGACCTGAAGAAGGCGCATCCCGATGCGGTCTCGGCTATCGCGCCGATGGCCGATCCGTCCATCACCAATCCCAGCGTCGTCATCAACGCTTGCCCGGCCGCCAAAGAAATTGGCGATACGACGGGCGCCGTGGCGAATGAAAAAGAGGTTACGTTTGCCTAGCGGCAAACGTAATGGCGCGACGCTGCGCGAAAACCTGGCGGCCAATCTGGCTTTCACTCGGCACTCGCGTACCGAAGTACGCTTCGCTTCTCGTTTAAGCCACCTTGGCTCGCCGGCTTTCCGCTCGCTGACTTTGGCATGAGTGTGAGTTAAGGCATTTGAACCCCGCGTCGCTATGTCGCGGGGTTTGCCGTACTATGGGGGAGTTGTTTGTGGGATACGCAAGGGGGTGAGACGAAGCATGTATGGGTTCTTTTTCGATAATGCACGCTGTACGGGTTGTCGCACTTGCGAAATGGCGTGCGTTGATTTCAATAATCTTGTCGCAGGTCGCAAATATCGCCGCGTTATCGACTACGAGGGCGGGTCATGCGAGCTTTCTGCCGACGGCACTGTGAAAACCACGGCGTATTGCTACCACATATCGCTTGCGTGCAACCACTGTGCGAACCCTGAATGCGTGCACGTGTGCCCAACGGGCGCCATGCATAAAGACGAGCTTGGCCTGGTATGCGTCGACGCGCACAAATGCATCGGCTGTGGGTATTGCACCATCGCATGCCCCTATCATGCGCCGTCCATTAATCCTGAAGCGCGGCAAAGCTCGAAATGCAACGGCTGCACCGACCGCGTGGCGCAAGGTAAACGTCCCATTTGCGTCGAGGCGTGCCCCTTGCGTGCGCTCGATTTCGGCGACATCGACGAGCTTCGCAAGTGCCACCCCAATGCGATAAGCGATGTGGTGCCGCTGCCGTCTTCCGAATACACGCATCCGAACTTGATCATGAATCTTTCACCTGCCGCCGCCAAAATGCAAAAAGGCGATGGCTTCATCGCGAACGCATCGGAAATCGAGAACAATCATGAAAGCGAGGGGAGCGAATCATGAGCACCCAAGCGATATATGCGCTGCGCGATTCTGACGCAACGCGTGAGGCGCTGCGCGATAGCGCGTTTGTATCGGCGTATGCTGCTGCTGCGAAATTGCTGGGGATGTGCTTCGCTTTTTCTCCAAAGCACGAAGAATCGATGGCGGCGCTGGCGACGATTCGGGAGATGGATATTGCGCAAGACTGGCCCTTCGGCAGTGAGGGCAATGCTGAGAACGCTCTCGTAAATCAGGCGGCGGTGCTCATTGGACAAGGTAACGAAGAGTGCGGCGAGGAGCTTTCTTTGGAGTATCAGCGTCTGTTTGTCGGGCCTGGCCATTTGGCTGCTCCGCCATGGGGGTCGGTTTACATGGACCGAGATAAAGTGACATATGGCGGCACATGGATTGACCTGCGTGAATGGATGCGCGTTTGTGGAATCGAATCCGAATATGACGAACGTGTTCCGGAGGACCAAATTGGGCGCTTATTGGTGATGTCTTCCGAAGTCGCTTCCCGACGCCGCGATGTGCTGCCCGAGTTGTTGGGCAATCATTTGCTGCCTTGGGCCGATCGTTATTTTGATTTGTTGGCGGAAGACGCTGAACTTGCGACATATCGAGGATTGGCCTTTTTGGCGAAGGCGACGTTTTCCGATGTTCAAGATTATCTCGGCATTGTGCCAGCAAGCAAACGACTGTATCGGTGATTTCTTCAGTTCGCTGTGTTGTGAATTATTTCATAAGACATGATGAATTTAGGGTTCTCGCATTGTGCCGAAAGGAGTTCAAGCGTGTTCGACGGCGGTTTTAGCGCGACGTCGCTGGCGATTTTTACAGCTCTTGCGCCTGCTGGGGCGGTTGCTTTTGCGTGCGTCGCAGCGTTTTTGCTTGCGAGGCACGATGACTTTTCAGGGGCTCGCGAACGCCTGGGGCATGCACTTTTCATGCCCATTGCGATTGCTTGGATTGGCTTCATCGCGTCGGCGACGCATTTAGGTACCCCTGCCAACGCGCTGCATGCCATCAGCGGTCTTGGACGTTCGCCGCTTTCCAATGAGGTGGTCGCTGCTGTTGCGTTCTTGTTCTTTTCGGGTATGGCATGGATGTATTCCTATCGGGAACGCATCGTGCCGTTGGTATGGAGCGGTTTGCTCGTTGCGGGAATTGTTTCTGCCGTCATGATGCTGTACCACACCTCGCTTGCCTATTCCATCGCGACAGTTCCTACGTGGGATACGTGGCTTACTCCCGCGAATTTATGTATGACCGCATTGCTCTCTGGTCCGTCGCTCGCGACGCTCGTTTTGCAGATATCACGTTCCTCGGCTGGTCGGTGGCCATATGCCCTGATCGCAGTTTCGGCCGCGGCGCTTATAGTTGGAACGATTTTGCTTGTATGCCATATGGGCTTTCTTGAAACCGTCTCGAATAATGTGGCCAATGCCGCGTCGCTTGTTCCGAAGTACGGTTGGTTCATTGCGGTTCATGCGGCGCTTTCGGCATGCGGGTTGGCTTTCCAGCTTCATGGACTGCGTCTGCCGGTTTCTCGCACGCGCGGTATCGCGTTCTCTTCAATTGGATGCGCGGTTGTTGTGATGGCTGCCTTGCTTGTCCGCTTTCCTTTTTATGCCGCGTATTTATCGGTGGGTTTCTAACGCATGCACGCCATCGAATGGGCAATGCGTGACAACGTCATAACCATTCGAATCTGGCAACGTCTTTCTGGCTTGTTTTTTGCTAGAACGAAACAAGAATCTTTTACGGAAAGGCGGCGCGTATGTCGTTTCATGAATTCGCGGTCGACGGCGACGGAATAAGCCTGTACTGCAAGCGCTATCTGCCAAGTTCCGGGGAGGCGCCGTCCCAGCGACCCCCGCTGCTTCTTATTCATGGTGGTTGCATCGATTGCGACTTCTACGACGCGGCTGGGCCTCTTTTGGCGAATTTGTTTGATGCGGTAACGTTCGATCGACGTGGGTTTGGACGCAGCGAGCATCCCTCCAACGGCGACTATTCTGTTGCAATCCAAACATGCGATGCTTTGGCGGTCGCGAGTGCGGCATTCGGCGACGCGCCCGCGTTTGTTTTTGCGCACAGTGCAGGC
>CAKUEV010000204.1 GCA_934646845.1 uncultured Slackia sp. | reverse complement strand
CCCTTGTACATGGTGTTAAGCGCCGGATACGTTTCCAGGTAGTTCTTCTTGCCGGAATCGGGCGAGTTCGACGCATTGTCCATGTAACTCGCATACTCGTTCGGATAGATGTCTTTCCACGATTCGGCGCTCACCACGCCGAACTCGTCGGCCTCGGGCGTGGCGTGCTTGGCAGCGGCGTTTGGTGACGGTGCAGCCTCGATTTTGCCCGTAGTCGCAGAAGGCGCACAGGCGACTAGGCCCACAACCAGCGCAAACGATGCAACTCCAACACCCCACATGGCGACTTTCGTCTTGCTACCGCGCGCATACACTTTAGGCGATGCAGCTTGCGCCTTGCCCTGCGCATCGGCGCAGTTCGCAGTCTCGATTTTGCTCGCGCTTTCAAACTTGTCTTTCTTCATGGGATTCCCCCTTCCCCTTGCTAACTATGGGAATGCAGGCCCTCCCTGATCATTCCCTAGGAGCAATATACGTTGGAAAGCGTACCTCCAGAAGGGACGCTTTCGCGCATTTTAATGAGGACAATTAAAATTGACCTGGAAGTATGTTCCGTTGTAGAGCTCATGAAATCATTCGAGGGAATACCCGCAGACGCAAACGCGAGCGGAATCTTCAGCGGACAAGCATCTACGCACCCCATATGCATGCGGACCAGCGCTCAACGCGCATCAAGTACACGGCCGTCCTGGGGTGCGAATCATGCTGGGGTGCGAATCATGCGCATGCACACAAGCCAACGTGCCCTTGAACAGCCTTGGCATGGTTGCCGTCTTTGATCCTATGCGCGCAAACACGCTCGAAACGGCTTATTAAAAAGCCAAGGAGACACTCTCGATTTCCACGCACGCAGGCGTGCCTACGCTCGGTTGGCGCGAGAAAGCATAATTGCCTGCAAAACACGCCCACCATAGGAGGCGCCATCTAACGCACGCGGCGAGCAAAGCACGCAACGTTTCGTCCGCCTGGAACGCCAGCGCTTATTCAACCTAGAGCGCACGCATGCGCACGCTCATGTCGCAAGGCTTCGCGGAAAACGGCGCCGTGGTCGCCAGGCCATCAACGCCCGTGGCGGCATAGGCAGCGGCGTTTTCGGGATTGATGCCGCCGGCCGCGATAAGCGTAAGGCGCGGGTCGATCTCGCGCAACTCGGCAACGAGGGATGCCAGCTGCTCGACGGGAACCTTGTCGAGCTGGATGCCATCGACGCCTTCCCCACCAGCACTTACGCGCGCGAGCGTGCGCGCTTGCTCTGCGTTCGCTTCCACAAACAGCTTCTTTTCGATGCACTTCGCCTTGATGCTCGGCAGCTGCTCGACAAACGCGTCGAAGCCGCCCATGAATTCCATATGATTCTCGAACACGAGCACGGTTTCGGAAAGGCCCAAACGATGAGGGAACGCTCCTCCCGCCATAACCGCGCTCGTGAGCAGGTCTTTCGCACCTGGCATGCTTTTGCGCGTTGTGAGAATTTCACAACGAGGGTTCACAACATGCACGGCATTCACCATCATGCGCGTTTTCGTGGCAACTGCTGACAGGTGGTCGAACGTGTTCAGGCACACCTTCCACGCCGCATGCAAATCAGCTGCCGCGCCGCGCACGACGAAGAACGTCTCGCCTGCCGCGAGTCCGTCGCCGTCGGCTCGCGCGCTTGTGATTTCGCACCCGCACTTTTCGGCGATGCGGCACGCCACCGACACGCCGGCCAGCACGCACGCCTCGCGCGTGAAGAACTCCATCTCGCCCCGTTCGGCACCAATGCCCAAAACCTCGCTCGTGAGGTCAATATACGGAACGTCTTCGGCAATGAACTGGTCGATTCGAGAATCGGGTATGCGCAGCATGTTTTCCCCTTAATGCGGCTTCGACGCGACAACTATTCTTGCTCTAGAATAGCCGTTCTCGCCGCGGGCGCAAGCTTCGATGCGAGATGGCGGCCGCTGGTCATTCCACGCCCGAGACCGCCGATCTTCTTGGCCGTGAGCGCGAAACACCGTCGTTGAACGCGGGGTGGTTATTGACTCTGCAACAAACACAGGGTTTCGTTGCGGCACGACACCCTATCCCAGGCGCAGACATGAAATAATCGATACGGAACGTTGACCGCCAACCGTCGCAGAAGACCATACGAAAGACTCCATGGAATCCCTTGCAGCAAGCCTTCGCTGAAACGCCCCGAGCCAAAGCCTGGCCAGAGTCCTTCGCAGAAGCACTCGACTGAAATCCAATCGGAAGTCTCAGCGAAAGCACTCAGCAAAAGAGGTCGGCAGAAAATGCCACAATGGGGCCTCATTGCAGATTATCGAGCCCGAATTGGCAGAAAACGCCACAATGGGGCCCGCCATGACGGAGTTCAGGGCCCTAATGCAAGAACAATAATACGGCTCGCAAGCGATGTTTTCGCAAAACACCAGGTGAGAGAGATTTACCGAATTCGAGATAGGCGAAAGGCCCCAAATCTCCACCTGCAATGGGGCCCCATTCTCGCCTTTTCTGACACGCAGCTGCACCAATCCGACACGCCAGCCTGGCGCCACTTCGGCGTAGCGTCATATTGCTAGTCTGACATGGGAAATTTGCACGGAAGGCTATCGCATCGGTCCAATGCCGCGCTAACGCCGCCATGGAGACACCGACAGCATCGACATTGACGGCACAATCCGACGATATCGCCATCGGAAGCACCGACATCCGCGACGCCAACGGCGTCAGCCACACCGCAGCAGCATCATTGATATTCGCCCCAGCGGATTGCGGGCCCGCTCAAGAAGCGGCTGCTTTTGCCAGCCGACATTGCAGTGACTGGCTGCGAAACCGCCGCGCCATTCTTTAGTAGTCGTTCGCGGCGGGAGAATTCATCCAATCTTGGTAGAACGTCTCGTATTCGCCGGCGAGCACGGCCTCGCGCGCCTTGCCCATAAGGTCGATCAGGAAATGCAGGTTGTGAATCGACAGCAAAATACCGCCGAGCATTTCACCCTGTTTCACCAGGTGGCGAAGGTATGCGCGCGTGTAATGCGTACACGTGGGGCAGCTGCACTCGGGGTCGAGCGGCGTGAAATCTTCCTTGTATTTCGCGTTGCGCATGTTCATGCGGCCTGTGTGCGAAAACGCCGTGCCCATGCGGGCCGTGCGCGTGGGCAGCACGCAGTCGAACATGTCCACGCCCTCGCGCACCGCGCGCACGAGCGTCGTGGGGTTGCCGACACCCATCAGGTAACGCGGGCGATTGTCGGGCAACGCCTGGCACACATCGCCGAGCGTCTCGAACATCACGTCGTGCGGCTCGCCCACCGAATAGCCGCCAATGCCATAGCCCTGGAAGCCCTTGTGGCCCGCAGCACGGCTCGCGGCGTCAATTTCGATGAGGCGCTTCGCGCTCTCGAGGCGCAGGTCGCGATGCATGCCGCCCTGTACGATGGCGAAAAGCGCCTGATCTTCGCGGGTATGCGCGGCGCAGCAACGCTCAGCCCACTCCCACGACAGTTTCGTGGACGCAGCCACGGCCTCTTTCGGCGACGGATAGCCAATGCACTGATCGAGCTGCATCACAATATCGGCACCGATGCGCTGCTGGATGTCCATGTTGCTCTCGGGCGTCCAACGGTGCTTGCTGCCGTCATAATCGCGCGCGTGGAATGTGACGCCGTCGGGGTCGGTCTTCATCATGTGGTCGAGGCTGAACAGCTGGAACCCGCCCGAATCGGTGAGCATGGGGCCGTCGTAGTTCATGAACTTCTGCACGCCGCCGGCCTTCTCGATAATGTCGACGCCCGGGCGCATGTA
>CAKUEV010000203.1 GCA_934646845.1 uncultured Slackia sp. | reverse complement strand
GGGCTAACGACTCTGGAGGGGATATGGGCGATTTTGACATGGATGATTTTGCTATGTCGCATATGAAAATATGAGGGGGCGGGGTAGTAGGGCATCAGATATGACGGAATGTGACAAGCGAAGAAGCCTAGGGAGCTGCTTGACTATCGGGTGTGTTGGAAGCAATTCGACCAGTGAATCGAACCTGGTGCATGGCGAAGAGCGCATTCCTCGAGAGCCGATACGAGCTTGGGGCTAAGGTTGGTTAGTTGGGCTGGAAAGTGAGCACGGAATTAAATTAATGAATAGCTCAGTGTATTTCGGGGTTGCAGATGAAAATGGGGATAGGGGTAATAAAAAGATGAGTTCGAGATAGGGTTCATTGACTAAGCTGCGCTGAAGAATTCTAGAAAAGCGATAGGTAATTGAGCTAAATGCAACGATAGGGCTCTGTGATCAACATGCGGTTCATCGTATCGTTTTGGGGGCGCTTGTGGGGCGCGACAGAACAATAGAAGCGAAAAATGAAGGGAGGGGGATTAGCTGCGACGCCGCTGACGGATGCGAACAAGGAAGAAAATGGCTCACGAATCGAGCAATGCTATTGAATTAAAGGGTCCAAATTGGCAAACAATCACGTAAATGAACTAGCAGGCATAATATTAGAGTTTACATAGTAAAGAACTCACGAGAAAACTATGTGCGATAGGAAATATAGATGCTACGCCGCATGGGAATGAAATCGGATTTCGACATGGTGTTCGCATGATTCGATGCTTGGTGCGAAACGCCGTGATAAGGCGGGGAGCCAAGCATTGCGTACCCCCTCACCTTCATATCGAAAGGGGAAAAGGCGAGATCGAAAGGCGAAGAAGAGCATCGGAAAGATGCGGGAAGAAGAAAGCACATGAGGGATGCTCGATCGATCATAGTCTTGGCACGAGACGTCATGAGGGGCAATAAACTGTGCAAACAAAAGAAGATTTAAGCAAGCTTTCAAATGGAAAAGTCTCGAGCCGACCTCACGTAAAGGGATCAAAGGCATCAAGAAGCAAGTTCCTTGATGCGCAAGATGACCATAGGGAAAAGCATTGGGAAGGAAGGGAAAGGGTGAGGGAAAGGGAGAGGGGGAGCGCATTGGACTTGGGGCAAGGTGTCTTGGCTCTGGTATATGAAAAAGCGAGTAGCGTATAAAAGGCAATGATTGCAGGAGGGGAGGCAATGTCATGTAAAACTGTAAAATTCCCCGCAGAGGCAGAAGCAGGGATGGCGATGGTAGTTCTCATATTCGCTAACCCTGAGAAGGACTTTCCACGCTCATCGGGAAGCGGAGTGACACGCGGTTCTATGGCTTCGGGGGCATTCGTGCGAGGGCGATTCATCCTTAGAGGTTCTAAGAGAATACGATAGATCACGTGGACAGAACACTCGAAAAGTATGGAACAGATGAGGCGCTTTGCATGCCAATTGCCAATAGAAAAAGCCCGCAGGTGGTTTGAATTGGATGACTCGGAGGTCGCACGAGTTCGTCCGGCAATACGGGGTTGTTCCTTGCTCCTGCAAAGATATTGCAGTGCTTCCTGTAAGGAAAAAGCGATGGTTATTGACCCGCCCGCTATGAGCATATATTTGCTCGATTGCGGCGCGAAAGGTGGATTTCTTGGGTGTCGGGGGCCAGGTTTGAGGATCTCCATAGATGGGCATGATGTCGCTATGCGGGAGCTTGTTCGCTTCATAGAATGCAACTCTTGAAACGATGAGATGCGCCGTTCGGGATGATCCTTTGGAGTGAGCCTTTGGAATGAACCGGGGGAACGTAACCTATGGAACGCAATCTACGGAATGCGGCTTATGGGGCGAAACCAATGAGAAGCAACCAATGGGATACACCCGCACGTTCTCGCCTTTTGCATACCTTCGGATTCCCTCAAGCGCCTATGCCGACAACGCGCCCGCTAAATCGGCAATAAGCCTGTAATACTTGTAGAGTAGTAAGTTAGCAGAATAGCGAGATATTTGGATAGCAAGCTAGTAGGATAGTAGAATATCTCGCTAGTACATTAGCAGGCAAGAAGACCCTATGTGTTCGCGCGTGAGAAATTGCATAGCCCAAAATCAGACGCATGTCCGCGGGCGGGCGTTCTCAATTGGCCGTAAGGCGATTCCTGCTCTCGTGGCTTCCTCTTACGATGAAGATGGCTACGTGTGAGGCTTCGTTTAGGGAGGTGCCTGCAATGTATTCTGCAATCCCCAAAGGCAAGGCGGCAGCTTGGTTTCGCTCCGTGCCCAAGCGCTCCTGGTTCGCGGGCGTACTAATCCTGGCGCTCTGCGTGCCGGCGATTTCTGCGTGCAGTGCTGGCGGCAACGGTGAGGGCGAAGCGGGCGGCACCGCAACGGGGAAGGGCTCCTCGGCGCCTGTCGAATTCGAATACGGAAACGAGGTCGAGCATTGGAATGTGGCCTTGTCCGACCGTTCGCGTGATTCGTTCGACGAGGCGGCATACAACGCGGCGCTTCAAGAATTCCGGGCGGCGATAGAGGGCGACGACGCGTCGGCGCTTCTGGGCGCCTACGACGAGCTTGAGCGCCTTTTCGCCGACCTGTCGAGCGATCGCGTGCTTGCGAATTTCGACCAAGCGTGCGCCGGCTTTGACGAGGCTGCCGCAAGCGCGTATGCGGCAAAGCAGGCGGCGTATGACAGCCATTATCAAGAGTGTGCGCATGCATTCATGGATGCGCTGGAATCGAAGCACGGCGAGGCTTTCAGGGCGCATATTGGCGAGGGGCTCTCGAGCGTCCTGGGCAATTCGAGCGCGACGTCTTCGGAGAGCGCTGCGTTGCGAGCGAAGCGCGACGATTTGGCGGGTCAATATAGCGCGCTCGTGGCACAAGATGCGAGCGACGCCGAGCTCAAGCGTCTCTACGTGGAGCTCGTCAATGCAAATAATGCCTGGGCGCGAAGCCTGGGATACGAGAACTACGTCGAGTACGTGTTCGCTACGGAATATGGGCGCGATTACACGATGGCCGAAATCGAAGCGGCGCAAGATGAGGTAGCGAGCGAATTCGTGCCGGTGTATCAGAGCTATGTGGCCAACGTTATGGGCGACGATATTGACGGTGCTTTTGATGCTCTCGACGAAAACGAAGAGTCGCTTATGGCGAATGCGCGGGCCTGCGTAGCGTGCGTTTCGCCTGCGCTTGGAGAGGCGTTTGACCACCTTGTCGAGAACGGCCTGTATGACATATCGGTATCGGAGGCTAAGATTCGCAACAGCTACACCGCGGAAATGGCGGCGTATAACGATGGCTGCATTTTCGTGAACCCCGATTCCGAAGTGGCGGATTGCGCGGCGATCGTGCACGAGTTCGACCACTTCAACCACATGTATCGGGTGCGCGCGAATGCGTTTATGCCCAATACCGTTGTCGATGTGCAGGAAATTATGTCGCAGGGCCTGGAGCTTCTGTGCTACGACCATTACGACGTGCTTTGCCCCGGGTACGGCGATGCACTTCGAGAGTACGTGTTGTTCGACAAGTTGGTTGCGGTGCGCGAGGGGTTTGCCATAAACGAAGCGGAGATGCGCATCTATCGCGAGCCCGATTTGACGGTCGACAAGGTCGACGCCATTTGGGCCGAGGTGTATGAGAAGTATTCGTGGCCGGCGGACGAGAATGAATGGCTTTCGACGTCGCACCTGTTCACCTCGCCGTTTTACTACGCTGCGTACGGCACTTCTGCGCTCGCCTCGCTCGACTTATTCGCGGAATCGCGCAGCGACTATGCTGCGGCCGTTGGCACGTATCTGCGCTTGAGCGAGCTTGCGCCCGAAACG
>CAKUEV010000202.1 GCA_934646845.1 uncultured Slackia sp. | reverse complement strand
TTTGGATGTTCATGTTCGAGCCTTTTCGGTCAAGCAGGTACTTCTCCTGCGAATATGACAAAAACAATGTCGTCAGTATAACTTTTCGTCGCCGCTTGGGCGCGAATGGAGCGCTTGGCCTAAGCCCGGTATGGCGCCGGCCGCTTTCCTCGGTTCGGGCGAAGCTGGTCCAAGAGAGGTGGGCGGGTTGTTGCGGGCCAGTCGACCAACGGGGGAAGAATCGGCTATGCAATAAAGGGTTGGGCGGAAGAGGGGATCGCGCTTGAATGCTCCTTTTGGCTTATGGCAAGCAGGCCGATGGCGGCGAAGGGCGCGAAGCCAGGCGCAAAACAGAAGGAAGAAAAGCTCGTGGGCTAAAGGGCGACGAGCACTTCAGGCGTGGCTCCCGGGTGCACATATTTCTTTGGGAAAGCCTGAACGCAATCTGTCGGACCCCGGCTGCTTCTGCGCTATTTCTTTTCAAAATGCTTTACTTCGTGCTCTTCCGCATGTCCCTCTTCGTGTTCTTTCATGACGACATGAACCACGTCGGGGCGCTGCTTCGGCATGTAAATGTGCTGGTAGTCGGTGTGTACGTGCTCGCGATGCTCGTGGATGTGTTCGGACACGATTTGTCCCGCGTGGTGCGGGTCGTGGGCGATCTCGCGCACCGCATCGATGGGATGGCGGTCGGCGACTCCGTAAGCTGTGCCCGCGAACAGCGGCATGATGAATACCGTCACGGCGCCCGCGGCGACCATGATGGAGGCAGTGCTCGCGTCGATGGACCCGTTTTTCACGCACAGCGAGGTAACCGCGACGATGATCGGCAGGGCCGTGGTGCAGTACAGCGCAACCGAAATACGCTCGTGCATCGTGTACTTCGCGCGCGTTTTGGGCATCGAAAGCGAAATGATAATGGGAACCGTGCGCACGACGAGCAGCAGCGCGACGAAACGTACGAGCATGGCCGGATCGGCTGCGATGGCCGAAATGTCGATTTTCGCGCCCGACACGATGAAGAACAGCGGAATGAGGAAGCCGAAGCCAATGGCGTCGAGCTTGGTTTCGAGCGACACGTTGCCTTCGGGCGTGATGTATCGGAGTACGAAGCCCGCCGCGAACGCGCCGAGCACGATGTCGATGTCGAAGATGGCGGAAAACGCTACGAGGGCGACCAGGATCATGATGGTGCCGCGCACCGATGTTTGCGAGGTGGTGTTGGCTTTTGCTTCGAGAAATTTGTAGAGGCGCGTGCCGTTTTTGCGTGCCATGGCAGGTACGAGGGCCGCGATGACGCACAGAATCATGAATGCGGCGAGAATCGCTGCGGTCTGCCAGTTCGTGCGCGTGGAGAGCAGCACCGCCATGGCGAGCACCGGGCCGACTTCTCCCCAGGTGCCGTATGCGATGACCGCGCGGCCGACTTTCGTGTTCATAAGCTCGCGTTCGCGCAAAATGGGCATGAGCGTGCCGAGCGCCGTGGTCACAAGCACGATGGCCATGGGAACCACCCCAATGCCGCCGATGGCCAAATTCGGATGCAAAAACACGAGCGCCAGCGCGAACGCGAAAGTGACCAGCCACGTACGCAGGCCTTTCTTGCCCTCGGTGCCCGTGAGCATTTTCGGGTTGATTTCGTAGCCCGCGAGCAAGAACAAAAACGCGAGGCCCAAATCGGAGAGCAGCGTAATGGGTTCGGTGAGCCAAATGTGGTTCAGACAGTTGGGACCGAGGATTGCGCCGAAAGCCAGAAGAAGAACGGTTTCGGGAATGGGCTTTTTCGGAATCGCCTGCGCGATAACGGGTGCCACAAATGCGACAACCGCAATAATTGCGAGCGAGATGAAATCATGTGCCATGGGATGCTTCCTATTGTTGGACGTTATCGTCCTTTGCCAAACCTGATTAGCATAGGCGTTTTTGGAGCGTCTTGTGCAAAAAGCGCGAAATGTCGCTAAAACGATGCCTTTAGCAGGTCCTGATGATTTGGGCGGGGAAGGGCGGTTGAGAAGGGGCGAGCTCGCTGCGGCGTGGTTAAGAAGGGCGGGCAGGCTCGATGCGGCTTATGCTCGATGGTCGGGCCAAACGCGCTGTGGGTAGCCGTGGAGCATGGCCTTGGCTGTCGCGGCGCATGGCCGCGGCTGTTGTGGAGCATGGCTGCGGCCGTTGCGATGCGGGTTTTGCGCCATTTGGCGGGCCCAGCGTAAAGTGAAGTTGCGAAATGTGACAAAAGTTGCGAATTCGGGGGCGTTCATTTACCCGCGAATGCATTCAGGGCTGGCGAACGGTTTGCTTTTGGCGGTTAACGGCTCGTTTTGCTCACAACAATCGCTCTATGCTCCGCTGTTGAGGCGCTTTTCGACGAATTTGGCATCTCAATGCCTCTGAATTCGCAACTTTTGTCACTTTTTAAACATTTCGTTTACGCGAACTTCACTGCGGTGCCGTAAGCGAGGATTTCAATCGTGCCTTCGGCGATGCTGTCGCTCGCGAAACGCATGGCGACAACGGCGTCGGCCCCAAGATTTTGCGCAGCGGTAACCATGCGGTCCTCTGCGACTTGGCGAGCCTCATCGGTCATTTGCGTGTACGACACGATTTCGCCGCCGACAATGCTTTTTACGCCGGCCATGAGGTCGCGGCCGATGTTTTTCGAGGTGACGATATTGCCTCGAACGAGGCCCAGAACTTGCACTGCTTGACCAGGGATGACGTCTGCGGTAGTAACAATCATGGCTGCTCCTGCCTTCGCGGGGTAAATGGTGCCTCTATAGTACTTGACAATTGCCAGGGGACTTACTGGAAATAAGAAAAATGGAAGCGGAGCCGAAGGCCCAAGCGCGAAGAACCGCTCCAGCGTTCGGCGGAACGATGCCGGGGCTTCGCATATTTTGATTGGCTGCTGGTATGGCGGACCGCTGTGCTCGGTGGGCTGTTGGGGTCGCCGCGGGGTTAGGCGAGCCCTACTGCTTGAAATGCCCAGAGCACGAAGGGCACCACGATAAGCGCAGGTAGATAGTTGAGCACCTTGAACTTCGTCAGGTCGATCATGTTCAGGCCGAGCGCGAGAATCATGATGGAGCCGCAGGTCGAAAGCTCGGCAATAAGCGCATCGCTCGCGAAGGGAGCCACGAATCCGGCAGCGAGCACAATTGCTCCCTGGAACACGAGTGTGAATGCGGCCGAACCGTATACGCCCACGCCAAGCGCGGCGCCCATCATAATGCCCGCTACAAAATCGAGCAGGCTTTTCGTGTAGAGCATGTCGAAGTTGCCGACAAGGCCCGCGTCAAGTGAGCCGACGATAGTCATGGCTCCTACGTTCATGATCAGGCATGATGTGATGAACGCGTTCGCGATTTTGGCGCCTTCGCCCGCGCCGGTAAATCGTGAGGTAAGTTTTTCGGTCCAGCGATTCACGTGGCCGTCGATGTCGCTCGCTTCGCCGATTGCCACGCCGATAACCGTTGCGACAATGAGGAGCAAGATGTTTTGCTCGACGATGGTCCCCTGAATGCCAATGACAATCGTGCACAGGCCGAGCGCTTTCATGACAGCGTCGGTGATGGCGTCGGGAAGTCCGCGACGCAAGAGCAGGCCAATAGTGGTGCCTGCGATAATGGCGATGGTGTTAACGATGACTGCCCACACGGAAGGCTCCTTTGTCGCGACGGTCGAGCCGCTGGTCAAAAGCCCGCGGCGCGTTTGGGCGGTATGCCCACATCGCTCGCGAACCGCCTATCCCTCACGTGCGCATGCGCGCCAAGCGCGCTTCCGTATCTGGTTGTGCCAGAACTGACAAGGAAGAATTATATCGCCGCGATGCCTCTTGAAAGCTTGCTCTCGCTAAGATTGAGAGAAATATACGTTT
>CAKUEV010000201.1 GCA_934646845.1 uncultured Slackia sp. | reverse complement strand
GGTGCGAGCTGCTTGATATCGCCATGGACGATGGGCGTGTGTGCGGTGCGCTGTTTTTCGACCATTCGGCCAAACGCTTTCGTGCGGTGTCGTGTGAGGCAATCGTGCTTGCGGGAGGCGGCGTGGCTGGGCTTTATAAGCGCAGCCTTTCCGCTTCGGGCAATTCCGCGACGGTTCAGGCGCTTGCCGCGCATTGCGGCGCGCGTTTGGTGAATTTGGAATTCATGCAGATCATGCCGGGACTCGCGTCGCCGCGCCGCAACATCGTGTTCAACGAAAAGGCGTTTCGTTTCGCGCGTGCTTGGGATGCGTCGGGCGAGCCGATCGCGCGCGATGTCCTTGAGGCTCGCAGTGAGCATGGGCCGTTTTCGTGCGAGCGGGCTGGCGCGCCGCTCGATTTCGCCATGGAAGCATGCGGCGATGAGGGCATGGAAATCGCGTGCGACGTGGGCGATGGCTCGCCGGAATTCGTGCGCACGTTTTCCGATTGGCTCGAGCGGGAATGCGGCGTTTCGGCGAGCGCTCCTGCGCGCATTGCGCCGTACGCGCACGCGTCGAATGGCGGCATCGCGATTGACGAGCATTGCGCGTGCGGCGTGCCGGGCCTGTTCGCGGCCGGCGAATGCACGGGCGGCATGCATGGCGCCGATAGGATCGGCGGCCTCGCGAGCGCGAATGCGCTGGTCTTCGGCCGTCGCGCGGGCGTTGCCGCGGCGAAATTCGCGAGTCGGAGTGAATCTTGCGATGACCGTTCTGCGGCGGGCTTCTGTTTCCCGTTGTGCAGTGAATCGGTTTCGTTTGAAATTGAGGAACGTGCATATTCCTCAAGCAGCGCGATACTTCGCGAATTGCGTGAGACGATGTCGGCGCACTGCATGATTTCCCGTGACGCCGAAGGGCTAAAGGCGGCGGCAAGTGCGATTTTCGCTCTTCAGGCACGCGTTGAGGAACCGGCTTCCGCGTCTGGGCTTGCGTCTGCGGCCGTGGCAACAGTTACGCCTGCACTAAAACCTGATTCTATGCTTGGGTCTGCGCCTTCGCCCGTGTCTGGGCACGCGGCGATGGCTGCGCTCACGCCGTCCTCCGATGCCGCGTCGATCGCCGCCACCATGAGAATTCGTTTGCAACTCGAAACCGCAAGCGCGACCGTTGCGGCAATGCTCGCGCGCAAAGAAAGCTGCGGCTCCCACTATCGCAGCGACGCCGTCCAGTAGCTGGCGATGCGGCCCGCTTGCCGGTGATTTGGCTTCGTGATGCGGCGTTGTAGTTCAGCAATCGGCGGTATCGCCCAGCAGCGGCGATGCGGTTCGGTGCCGCAGAGGCGCGGCTTGACAGCCGACGATTATGACTGGTGGCGCGGAGCTGTTGTTCAGGGATCTGCGGCATCGTTCGATAGTGGCGTGTGGCCCGGTGGTGCAGCGATGCGCTCTGGTGACTGGCGATGCGACCCGCCAGCCAGCGGCGCCGCTTAGCGATGCGGGGCGTTGTCCGGTGGTTTGTGCTGACAATCAGCGGTGAAGCGATGTTGGCTGATAGCCGAGATGCCTATTGGTGCGGTGGCTCTGTTGATTCGCGGCCGGCGGCGCGGTGTGGCGACGCGCGGAGCTGGGCTGGTTTGGTGTCGTCGAAAACCACCCCGCGAGCGCGCTGCGCGTTGGGAATTCGCAGGAGCGAAGCGGCGTCTGCGCGTGATTCCATGGGGGTCGACGGCACTTGAGTTGGTTTTCTGCGTGAAATCTGCAGCTTTCGAGCGTGATTTTCGCGGTGTTTGGAGATGGTTTTCGTGCTGTTCGAGCATGAAAATCGTCGCCTTCGAGCATGGATATTGCGACTTTTCAGCATGGATTCCGCAGCTTTCGGGCGCGAATCTCGCGGCTTCCAGACAAGAATTCGGCAAGGTTTTCGCGTTAGAGTCTTCTGCATGACTATTTGCCTTGCACATATGAGCGCGCTCCAATACTGGAGGGCCGTGCGATGTGGGCTTCGCCCGAAGCCTCGCGCGGCTCGCGTTGCGTTGCCCGCAAAAACGAATCGGAGCGAAATCGCGTCTTTGCTCGATGAACCATGGGCGAGTGAGGTGTTTTCGCCGTCCCAGCAACCGATTCACATTGCGATTTCGGCGCGAAACGGCAAAAGAAATAGACCCGGAGTGGTGTGCCACGATATTTGCGATGCTTATTTCGCGGGAAAAGCGATGCGCATCGACGAAAAGACGTTCGTGCTGTCGCCCGAGGCACTGTTTCTTCAGCTCGCTCGCTCCTTGTCGGTAGAAGCTCTCGCGCTTGTTGCGTGCGAATTGTGCGGGTTGTATTCGATGAGGCCCGATGGGTCCGATTTTGTCTCGGCAAAACCCGTTTCAAGTGTTACGTCTCTTTTGTCGTTTGCGTCTTCGGCCGAATCGTATCCTGGAAATGCGAAAGCGAAAAAAGCGCTCAGTTTTTCGGTTGATAGATCGGCGTCGCCCGCCGAATCGGAGCTTGTCGCTCTGCTCTGCGCCAAGCAAACGTTGGGTGGCTATGGCTTGCCGCTGCCGATGATGAACTATCGGGTTGATGTGGTTGGCGAGGGTCGCAAATGCACGCCTCGAAAGTTCTTTGTGCTCGACCTGTTTTGGCAGAGTGCCCGCCTCGATGTCGAATACGATAGCGATGCGTTCCATACTTCCGCGGCTGACATCTCGAGCGATGCCGAGCGGCGCAACGCGTTGCAAGCGATGGGCTTCTCGGTGATCACGGTAACCAATGGCCAGGTTTCTTCGCCGGATTTGCTCGACGATGCCGCATGCGCTATTGCGCGGGCTTTGGGAATTCGTTTTCGCCATTCGTGCAAGACCTGGAACAAGAGGCGTTTTGCTTTTAGGCGCAGCTTGCGCGCCGCGCGGAAGCTTGTACAGCACGGCGCGCCCGCATGCGGTGCAGCGATTTCGGAATCTCCTGGCGCAAAATGCCGGAAGGGGGCCTCATTGCATGGGGGATAAGGAGGAGAATCTTGATTCTGGGCCTCTATGGCCTACTGCTTAAAGCTTTGACCTGGGCTTTCTTAATTCGCTTGTTGTGGTTGCGATTAAGCGCGAAGGAAAAATGGGCCCCATTCTGGCGTTTTCTGACATATAAAGCCCGAATCGTTGCAGCGAGGCCCCATTGAGACATTTTCTGACATGGGCATTCGTCCGGTCCATGCGGCATGGAGACATGTATCCCCGTCCCGTGCTGCCAGGTGGATGCGCGGTTTGGTCCATGCGGTATGGGAGTATGTGAGAATGCGTACGTGCTGTACGACTATTTCCACGGTGGAATGGGCGCCGAGGCCGTGCGGGACGCGCGCAGGTGCGTGAGGGGAGGTGCTCGCGGTTTCGGTCGTCATCCCTTGCGGCGCGTGCGGGACGCGCTGGCGCGTGAGGAGAGGACGTGCGTGATGGTGTGTGGAGGAGTGCGTGATGGGGGATTTGCGATGATGTACGGAAGTGCGTGATGTGCGGAAGTGCGTGGGGCCGTCGCGCATTCGGCGGAAGTGGGAAGCGGTGGTCTTCGGAGGAGCTCGGTTGGTAGTCCCCCGGGACCTGTTCGCACGGTGGGCAATGCGTCGAGCTTGACGCCAAAGCCAATCGGCGGGTTGGCCTCGATTGCAATGGGGTGATTGTGCCCTCACTGCTGTGCTAGCGTGCTGGGATGTAAGTCGGCATACTTGCAGTGCTGTCCGTCGCGCCGCCGCGCTGTCCCGCTGCCGTGCTGCAATGCCTCGTTGCCGTGTTGTCGCACGGGCGCGTTGCCGCTCCGCCGCGCTGTCGCATTCCCGCGTCGCAAAGATGACGTGCTTTTGTCGTTGCTGGTCCCTCGTCGAAGAGCCGACATGCAAGCACTATCATGCA
>CAKUEV010000200.1 GCA_934646845.1 uncultured Slackia sp. | reverse complement strand
AGCGTCTTGCTGTAGTTGTACGAATCGGCATCGAGCGTATTCGTCACGTCGTAGCCTTTATTCGTAAGCGTGCTTGCAGCCGTGGCGGCAACGCCCGATACGCCGCTTCCGTTTTGGACTTCGACCTGTTCGCCATGGCCATAGTCGGAAAGACTCGACTCCTCGCCGCTCAAAACGGCTTGGGCAACCGCTTCTCCGCCGATGCTGCCGTCGGTCACACCGCCGTTATTCATTGAAGCCGACTCGTCGGGCGTAGGCGAAAGACCCTGGTCGATACGCTTCATCATGGCCGCCCACGCCTCGTTGTTGCTGTATTCGTACCAACCGCCATCTTCATACGAAGACGTAGTCGGGTTCATTGTCGAGTAGATATCGGTAGACGGGTCCATGCCGCGCATCGAATTAGCAACGGCGGCGATGTCGCTTACCGACATATCGGTGGTAACGTAATCGCAAAGTGCAGTAATGGTGCTCGCCATGGTTGCGGGATCGCTAGCCAGCAGCTTTTTCGCAATCGCGCCCAGCACCATGCGCTGGTTCGCCGCGCGATAGTAGTCGCCACCGCCGTAACCGGCGTCTTCGTATGCATGGCGGCTGCGACACAGAATAAGCGCTTGGTCGCCATTGATTGTCTGCTCTCCCGCAGACAAGCTGCCACCCGCTTCTGGGTCATCGATATCGATAGACACGTTCACATCGACGCCGCCGAGCGCGTCAACAACAGCCTTGAAGCCATCGAAATTGATTTCCGCATAATGCGAGATTGGCACGCCCGCGAATTCCGAAACCGTTTTCACCGCAAGCGACGGGCCGCCAAGCGCATACGCGGCATTGATTTTATTGATGCCGTAACCGTCAATATCGACCAGCGTATCGCGCTCGATGGAAACGAGCGTCACCTTCTTTTGCTGGGGGTCGATGCGCGCAAGCATCATAGAGTCACTGCGATATGTATCGCCGAATTCGCCGCTCGCATCGCGATCTTCCGACTTGTCGGTACCCATGAGAAGCATGTAGAACGGCTCGGAAAGGGACTTGTCGACAAGCGCGCCGCGCGTTTCGTCGTCAATGCCAAAATTCAGCTTGCCGTTGAGAATTCCCATATACGCAAGCGCCGCACCGCCGCCCACAAGCAGCACCGCGACCAGCGCGCCCACAACTCCGCCAATGATTTTCCGGCGCTTCTTCCTTGCTCGAATGCGCGCGTATTCCGCCTGCGTAGAGTCGCGCGAAAACGACGCGGCACGCTGGCGCGTACCCGTGTCGCCGTACGCGGCGCGCGAATAGGAACGGGCGGCTGAAGCCTGGGGGCGTGACGCATCGTCATTGCGGCGCGGAGTGTTTGACCGGCGAGGCGATTCGCCTGCCGAAAAAGAATCGAAAGAGCTACGGTGCCGAGGGGCCATGGGTTTGCTCCTTGCTATCGAACGTCTAAAAGCGGCGCGCCCAACGAACGCGCAAAACGAATAATTATGCTATCAGGCAAGATAAGCGCTGCGCGGACAATTCTACAAAAGCCCATAGCACTGAAAACCTCCTGAAAGGTTCCCCATGAAAAAAGGCGGCCAAAGCCGCCTTTGATCTTTGTCGTTAATATGCGCTGCCAGCTGAACTCGATGCGCCGTCATATGCGCTCGCTCCACCGCCCGATGCGCCGTCGCCCCCATACGCCGAACCGGCGCCTGAGGCATCGTAGCCATAGCCGTAATCGGAAGAGCCCGATGCCGCATAACCCGAACCGGACCCAGCACTTTCGTAACCATAGCTCGTGCCGGAACCGTAGCCAGAACCCGCGCTCGAATCGTAGCCGCCATAACTCGATCCGCCCGATGAAGAGCTCGACCCCGAAAGCAGGCCGCCTGTTTCCTGAACACCGGTCACGGTTCCATCAAGGGTTCCACCAGTATTGGAGTTGCGCTCCTCATCTTCATACGGCGGCAAACCGGCATCAACGCGTTCCATCATTTTGCGCCAGGCATTGTTGTCGCTGTATTCGTACCAAATATTGTTTTCGTACGACGAATATGTGGGGTTCATCGCCGACCAAATATCGTTGTCGACATCGATTCCGCGCATATCGGTAGCAACGGAAATAATGTCAGACACTTCCATGTCGGTCGTGATGTATTCAGCCATGGCGGAAAGCGTGTTAGTCATGGTAACAACGTCGGCGGACATAAGCTTTTTCGCGATTGCACCGAGCACCATACGCTGATTGGCCATGCGGTAATAGTCGCCCGAACCATAATCGTCGTATGCGTGGCGGCTGCGGCATAGAATAAGCGCCTGGTCGCCATTGAGCGTTTGCTGGCCCGCTTCAACGCGGCCGCCTGCTTCGTCATCGTCAATAGTCATGGGAACGTCAACATCAATGCCGCCCAACCCGTCGACCGCGGCCTTGAAACCGTCGAAGTCAACGGATACGTAGTGCGAAATTGGCACGCCGGCAAACTTGGAAATCGTGCTCACGACGAGCGGAGCGCCGCCATACGATGCAGCGGCATTAAGCTTGTTCGGACCATAGCCTTCGATGTTCACATAGGTATCGCGCTCGATTGACACGAGCGCAACGGTTTTCTGGGTGGGATCGATACGGGCCAAAATCATTGAGTCGCTGCGGAACGTATCACCCGCGAACTCGGCGCTCTGCTCGCGTTCCTCAGATTTATCAACGCCCATAATAAGGCAATAGAACGGCTCGCCCGGCTGCACCGTTTCGCTCGAAAGGGAAGCTTTCAATTCGTCCGACACATCTGCATGAAGCTTGTCGCCAATGGAATTCATGTAGACGACGCCGGCAAATGCCGCGCCGCCCACAAGAAGGGTCAAGGCCAGCACCACGATAAGTGCGATAATGGGGCCTCGGCTGTGTTTTTTGGGCGGTTGATAGAAATCGCGCGAGTAAGCCTGCGCACCATAGCCTGCTCCCGCAGGGGCACCCATGGAAGCGTACGTGTTTGCGCCGCGAGCATTGCGGCGTACGGAGACAGGACGCATCCCTTGGGGAGCGGCGCCCTGGTTTTGGGGTGTGTTTTTGCGTTTATTCATGCAGCGTATTATCGCCCCTTTCGAGGTCAACAACCAAAAGCACATGCAAGTGTTCGAAACCTTAACATAACCTCACAACAAAGCTGAATACCGAAAATTGCGCTCGATGTCCCAAACTCTTTTGAAGAAAGCAAGCCGTTACCTTTCTGGCCGCTCGACGCGCTACACTGAAGGTGCCACAAACGCCGAATATAAGCCGCCTATTACCCGAGGAGCGAGAGTGTCGCACCATAACGACTTTCCCGATAACCACGATATGCAACGCACGCGCACGCATGCTCGCCCTCGCCCGGCCCAAAAATCAATCGCGTCGCAAGCGAAAAGCCAAGCACCCGCAAACCGCGCCGACGCGCAGTCTCCCTCCAACGCGCGCCCTCGCCCGAACGAGCCGCGCATGCCACGCAAGCAGCCCCCTGCCGAGCCGGGCACGACGCGCAAGCAACCTCCCGCTGAACTGGGCATGCCCTGCAACCAGGCTTCCACCGGCTCGCGCACGCCCCACGAACAAACTGCCGCCGATTCGCGCACGTCCCGCAACCAGAAGCCCGCCGCCCGAACAATGGATCCAAGCAAGCCCCCGAAAGCGGCAATCGCCATCGTTGGCACCTGCCTCGTGCTTGCGCTCGTCGCTTTCGGCATCGTGCATTGGCAAAGCACCAAACCTATCGACATCATAGTGAACGGACAAGCACTGCAGCTGCCGCGCGCCGCAACCGTGAACGACGCATTCGAGGCAGCGGGGTCACCCGCAACGGCGGGCAATATGCTCGATATTGACGGAGAACTGTTGCAAGAAGGCGGCGGCACGGCCTATTCAGCAACG
>CAKUEV010000199.1 GCA_934646845.1 uncultured Slackia sp. | reverse complement strand
GGGGAAAACCCTCGACGTGTTCGGGTTCACGTGGACGAGCATGTTCATCGTGTTCCCAATCATCTACATCATCAACGACGTTTTGGCCGAGTGTTACGGATACAAGGTGGCACGCACGGTCATCTTCGTGGGCTTCGCCGTTAACCTGCTGGCGGTTGTGGTCTACCAAATTGCGCTCGCGCTGCCCGGCTCGCCGTTCTTCACCGGCCAGGCGGCGTTCGAGACGGTTCTGGGCACTACCTTCCGAGCATGCGCGTCCTCGTTTGCGGGCTATCTGGTGGGCTCCACGCTGAATGCGAAAATCATGCAGGTCATGCACAACCGCGACGGAGAACTGCATCTGATGCGCCGCTGTGTGGTGTCCACCCTGTTCGGCGAGCTGTCCGACGCGGCGGTCTTTAACCTGTGCATGTTCTCTTTCGTGCTGCCTTGGGAGGTCATCGCGGGCACGGTAATCACCTACGGCCTCGCCAAGGTTTTGTATGAGGTGGTTATGTATCCCGTCACCCAATGCGTTATCAAGAAAGTCAAATCGCTTCCCGAGATGTAGACCGCGAGCCCTCTTCGGAGGGCTTTACTTATGTCTAAAATATATGGTATACTATACACAACGGCAGAGGAGGCGGGAATGGTTACTGCTGCAAGGGTCAAGGCGACCACGAAATACATCAAGAACCACATGCGAACGTTCGTGTGCAGGTGCAACAACGAGACAGACGCGGACGTGATACGCTACCTTGAGGAATGCGGGAACGTGAACGCCGAAATCAAGCGGCTGGTACGGAAAGAAATTCGAGAAAACGTATAGTAAACTATATACTTGCCTGGCATTATATAGTATAATATATGCCAGAGGCAAGGGAAAGGCCCGAGCCATGGACGAGAGGCAAGAGGAAATGAACAACCAAGAGTTCGAAACCTTCAAGAAGATGCTCGTGCTGCATCTCGAAGAGCTGAAGGAGCTTGAGGGCGACGCGTATGCGTGGAAACGCAAGCTCGAAACCATCATCGAGACCTTGAAGGACTAAAAGAAAAAGGGGGCTTGGATAAAACCCAGGCCCCGGCGAAGCAAGCCCATTGTATCACACGATGGTATAATTCAATTGCTGGCTCCCACCCAGCATGTCACGGCCCCGCAATCACGCGGGGCTTTTTCTTTGCCGTGACCGAGGTGGCACAATCGGTGTCATGAAGACTGACGCGAAACATAGGGGAAAGCCGACGGGCTACGACGCGAAGAGCCACGTGCCATGGGGCGCGTCTCTCGCGAGAAGGGGCTGCACAGCTGGGGAAATAGCGGAGGCGTTCGGAATCACCGAGCGCACGCTTTACAGATGGCAGAAGGCGCACCCCGAATTATGTCACGCCTTAAAGGAATCCAGGAGCAAGGCCGACGAGGCGGTCGTGGAGAGCCTTTACGCCAAGGCCTGCGGCAAGGTGAAGCGCGTGACCAAGAAGAAGCGCGACGTGCTTGACAGCGACGGGCGCAAGGTGACGCTCACCGAGGTGATAGAGGAGACCTTGCCGCCGGACACCACGGCCATGATCTACTGGCTCAAGAACAGACAGCCCGAGCTTTGGCGCGACCGACCCATGCAGGACAACACCGACACGGCGGTTCTCAAGGCGGCCAAGGAGCTGGTTTCTGCCGTGCCGAGCGCGATCAGGTAGCCCATGCTTACGAGGATGCAGCAGGAGTACCTGCAAGAGTGCCACCACCGCTGGAACGTGAAATGCGGCGCGACGGGCAGCGGGAAGAGCTATCTCGACATAGCGGTGACGATTCCGCAGCGAATCATGGCGGCTCGCGGCGAAGGCCTGCTCGTGATGATAGGCAACACGCGCTCGACCTTGGAGCGCAACATCCTGGAGCCGATGCGCTCGCTGTACACCGCCGACGTGGTGGGGAATATCCGCGCCGACAACACCGCGACCATCTTCGGCAAGAAGGTGTATTGCCTGGGCGCGGACAAGAGCAACAGCGTCTCGAAGATTCAGGGCGCGACGTTCGAGTGGGTCTACGGCGACGAGGTGACCACCTGGGCCGAGCCTGTGTTCCAGATGCTGAAATCGCGCCTGCGCTGCCCGCACAGCCACTTCGACGGCACGTGCAACCCCGATTCCCCGAACCACTGGTTCAAGAGGTTCCTCGACAGCGAGGGCATCGACATATACCGCCAGGACTACACCATCTGGGACGGCGCTCTGCTTCCCGAGGTCGTGGCGCAGCTCGAAGCCGACTACGCGGGAACCGTCTACTACGACCGCTACATCAAGGGGCTGTGGACGCAGGCCGAGGGGCTTGTGTATCCCGACGCTCAGAGCGCCGCAGAGGGCCGTTTCGACGGCGAGGCGCATAGGTGGGCGGTGTCGTGCGACTACGGCACCCAGAACGCGTTCGCGGCGCTGCTGTGGGCATTCGACGGCAAGGTGTGGCACGTTGTCAAGGAGTACCGCTACAGCGGCCGCGACACGGGCCACCAGAAGACCGATGACGACTACGTGGCGGACATGGCGGCGTTCCTGGGCGACCTGCCGAAAGACACCCCGTTCATAATCGACCCCAGCGCGACGAGCTTCCACGCCGCCATGCGCCGGGCGGGCTTCACGGTGAGGAAGGCCCGCAACGCCGTCGAGGACGGCATACGCGAGACGGCCATGTGCATGTCCAAGGGCAAGGTGAGGTACGCCGACGATCTGCCCGAGCTGGCGAAGGAGTTCGCGGGCTACGTTTGGGACGCGAAGGCCGACGGCGACAAGCCCGTGAAGGTTAACGACCACCTTATGGACGCGCTGCGATACGGGGTGGCGACCCTGCGCATGTGGAAGCCCGCAGAGAAATACGTATCTCCGTTCGAAAGGGGCGTCAGATGACGGCATCGACCATAGTCACATTCGCGGAACTGCAGGCGAACGGCGGCACGCCCGGGTTCGTCAAGGAGTGCATCGAGCGTCACCGGGCCAGCGAGATGTACAAGAACGCCCGCAGCGCCGACAGCTATTTCCGCCAGCGCAACGAGACGATTGCCAAGTTCAGCGCCGTGCTCTACGGCCTGGACGGCTCGCAGCTCAAGGACTTCACCGCGTCCAAGCTGCGCCTGGCGAGCAACCTGTTCAAGCGCCTGAACGTGCAGCGCTGCATGTACTCGCTGGGCAAGGGCGTCTCGTTCGTTGACGTGGGCGAGGGCGGGAAAGACACCACCAAGGCCAAGCTTGGCGACCGCTTTGACGACGACGTGAAGCAGATAGGCATCTACGCTCTCATCCACGGCGTGGCGTTCCCGTTTTGGAACCTCGACCACATCGACGTGTTCAGCGCCGCCGAGTTCTGCCCCATCTGGGACGAGACGACGGGTGCGCTCATGGCGGGCATCCGCTTCTGGCGGCTCGACCCGTACCATCCGCTCAACGCGGTTCTGTACGAGCAGGACGGATACACCGAGTTCACGGCCAACGGCGATTCCGAGCTGCGCATGTCGGAGGCGGGCAAGCGCCCGTACAAGGCGACCTATGCGGAAGTGCCCGCGGACGGCCTGAAGCTGGCCGTGGACGCCGAGAATTATTCGCGCCTTCCCATCATCCCCATCTGGGGCAGCGACGCGCACCAGAGCACGCTCGTGGGACTTCGCGAGGCCATCGACGCATACGACCTGATAAAGAGCGGCCTGTGCAACGACGTGCAGGACTGCGCCCAGGTGTATTGGATCGTGGAGAACGCGGGCGGCATGTCCGACGAGGACTTGCAGAGGTACCGCGACCGCCTGAAGCTCACGCACATAGCCAACGCGAACACCGAGGACGGCGGCAGCATCAAGCCGTACACGCAGGAAATCCCCTACGCGGCGCGCAAGGAAACCCTGGCGTGCATCAAGGCCGACA
>CAKUEV010000198.1 GCA_934646845.1 uncultured Slackia sp. | reverse complement strand
AGGGAGACTGGATGCAACTGGAATGACGCCACGGCAAATGAGCGTGAAAGAGTGGGAGTGACCCTAGGCTAATTTTGCAAAGCCACCTGCGATGATTCACCATGGCTCATGAAGTTCCATTGAGGGCCATAGCGAATCAAGCCACTTGCAAAACACGAGAATGATTCCACCCCGGAAGCGTAAGCTTCCGGGGCATTTTTATGCCTTTGAACAGGTATTTTGAGGCTTATAGGACAAAAAGTGTGTCTGATTCAGAGGCATCGGCGCAGGTCGATGTCTCTTTTTCGTTCGCTTAAATTCGCCGCCCGCATTTAAGCACTCGGACAAAATGTGTGTCCGCGCGCCCACCATTCCACCAGATGGATAGCCTTTTTCGGAAACGTTAAAAATCTTCTGGAAGAGGTGCGTCATGAAGGCGGTCAAATGCCCTTATTGCGGCGGTCCGACGAAGAGGAACGGCAAGACCTCGTCGGGGGCGCAAAGGTGGAGGTGCGTCGCGTGCGGCGCTTCGGCCACAGTGCGCTACGACGACGCGGCCGCCCGCTTCGACGAATTCCTGTCGTGGCTTCTGTCGAAGGGCACGCAGCTTGAGATGCTCGGCGCAGGCCGCACCTTCAGGCGCAGGATCTCGGAGTTCTGGGAGGTCTGGCCCATGCTCGTGCCCGACGGCGAGTTCCACCGGGTCCTCTTCGTCGACGGGATCTGGCTCGCGGAGCGCCTGGTCGTGCTGATCTGCTGCAGCGAGGAGCGGGTGGTCTGAATCTCCCCCGAGACACGACGACGGGAGGCCGGAATGGGGCGATAGGGCCGTTTTGGAAGAGCTCCACCGCAAAGACCCATTCCCGCTCTGGCTAGATTAGCAACGGGGAACACATGTTCTGCAGGGACACACATCTTGTCCTATAAGCCTGATGCTAACAGCGGAGAAAACCCTAGCTGCAACAAAATGGCGCCGCCCCTTGCAGGGACGACGCCATTGCAAACTTGCAAGCGCGGTCGAACTGGCATAGCGCACTCGGCGTGCTATGCCAGTTTGCAGCCCGTTACTCCAGGTCGGAGCCCTTCTTCTCGGGCAGGAAGAACATGGCGATGAACGCTACCACGTAGATGCAGGCCACGCAGCCGATGGCGAAGCCGAAGCCGTGGCCGGCGGCGATGATCGGGATGACCACCGGGGCCGATGCGCCGCCGATGAAGCGGCCGGCGTTGTACAGCGCGGTTTGCGCCGTGCCGCGCACCTCGGTGGGGAACAGCTCGGCGATCAGCGTGCCGTAGCCGCCGATCATGCCGTTGGCGAACATGCCCATGAAGAAGCCGCCGAACAGCAGCGCCGTGGGGTTGGTCAGCTGGCTGTAGATGACGATCATGACGGCGGCGCCGATCTGGAACGTCCAGAACGCGGGGCGACGGCCGGCCTTGTCGGCCAGCCAGCCGAACACCGAGATGCCGATCATCATGCCGATGACGGTGACGGCGGTCCACATGCCGGTGGAGGTCAGGCTCAGGCCCAGCTCGCCGTTAAGGTACTTCGGCAGCCAGGTCATGATGCCGAAGTAGCCGGCGTTTTGCACGGTGCACAGGATGATGATGATCACGGAGTACTTGATGCGCGTGGGCGAGTTGAACAGGCTGGCCAGGTTGCCGTGCTTCTTGCCGGAGGCCTTGTGCTCCTCGAAGATGGGCGGCTCGGGGACGAACGCGCGGATGATGATGGCGACGATGGCGGGCACGACGCCGACCACGAACAGGCCGCGCCAGCCGAACGCGGCGATGATGGGCGCGGACGCCAGCGAGGCGACCAGCACGCCTACCTGGAAGCCCAGGCCGACGGCGGAAGTGGCCTTCGCGCGGTTAGCGGGGCTGGAAACCTCGGAGGCGATGGCCATACCCAGGCCGAACTCGGCGCCGATGCCCAGGCCCGCCAGGAAGCGGAATAGCGCCATCAGCTCGAAGTTGGGAGCGAAAGCCGAGCACAGGGTGAACACGCCGAAGAAGATGACCGAGTAGGTCAGCACCCTGATGCGGCCGAGCTTGTCGGCCAGCGTGCCGAAGACCAGGCCGCCTAGGAAGGCGCCCGCCAGCGTGATGGATGTGAGCGAGCCGGCGGTGGCGTTGTCCACGCCGAAGGTGGCGATGATGCCGGAGAGCGCGAAGCTCAAGATCATGAGGTCCAGGCCGTCGAGCGCGTGGCCGATGGCCGCGGAGAACACGGCTTTGCCGGCGTAGTACTTCATCTCGGAAGCTTTTTCTTTGTGTGGCATAGTAGTTTCCATCCCATCCCGCAAGCGTTCAAACTTTCCATGAAAATACTCTCATATCGAATATTTGCTAGGGTTTGTTGCAGATTTTACGTTCCCGAAATACAACGGCCGGGAAAGCGCCCGCCGTGCCGGCTCATCGCATCGCGCAAACCGCGCTTTATGTCTGTGAAGTGCGGTTTCGGTGGTGGTCGCAGGCTAATGCGGCGCGTTGGACTACTATTCCGGTACGAGAAAGGAGAAGCTATGCGGCACGCTATCGAAGACGTTGAGTATGCAGAATACCTTTTCGACCGGTTCTACGGCATCGGCAGCTGCGAGTCGGGCGGCGTGACCCGGCTCGGCTACACCGAGGTGGAGGACGAGATGCACCGGGCCCTGTGCGCGCTCGGCGAGGAGAAGGGTTACGGCCACTTCGCCGACCAGGTGGGCAACACCTACCTGTACCGTCCGCAGTACAGCATGGACGAACCCTATTGGCTGGTCGGCTCGCACCTCGACTCGGTGATCGAAGGCGGGCGCTACGATGGCGTCGCGGGCATCATCACCGGGCTGCTGGTGATGGGGTGGGCCGAACGCGACGGCCTTGACCTGCCCATTCGCGTGGGCGCCATGCGCTGCGAGGAGTCCAGCAACTTCGGCAGGAGCACTATCGGCAGTGGCCTCATCACCAAGGAGATCTACAAGCACGACGTGGGCGAGGCCGTGAACAAGCAGGGCGAGACGTTGCATGAGGTGTTCGACCGCAAGGGCTACAGCCTGACGCCCGACCGCATCCAGGGCATTCGCGAGTACCTTGAGCTGCACATCGAGCAGGGCAAGGTACTGGAGGAATATGGCGACGCCGTGGGCATCGTGAGCACCATCGCCGGCCCGCGCCGCTTCAAGGTGCACGTGCACGGCAGCGCGGAGCATTCAGGCGCTACGCCCATGGGCATGCGCTCCGACGCGCTTGCGGCGGCGGCCGAGATCATCCTGGAGGTCGAGGAGATCGGCAAATCCGAGGCCATGCACCAGTCCGTGGCCACCGTGGGCGTCATAACGAACCACCCCAACGCGCTCAACGTCATCCCCGGCGAGGTGGAGCTGGGCATCGACATGCGCGGCATCGACGTGGCCAGCCTTGATCGCATGGAGGCGCGTCTGAAGGCCGCGTGCACGCGCATCTGCGAGAAGCGCCGTCTCAAGTACTTCCGCGAGAAAACCTCCGACATCCCGCCTATCGAGATGTCGTCCGAGACGCAGCGGAAGCTGCTCGACGCGGCGAAACGCCTGCGCATCCCGCATCGGCTGATGATTAGCGGCGCAGGTCACGACGCCATGTCGTTCGCGCACATCTGCGACACGGGCATGGTGTTCATCCCGTGCGTGAAGGGCATCAGCCACAACAAGAAGGAGTTCGCCACCATCGAATCGATTCTCGACGGCGCGATGGTGATGTACGAGCATTTGAAGGAAGAGGCGCTATGATCCTGGTGAAAGACGGCCGCGTCATCGACCCTGCGCGTGGCATCGACGATGTGCTCGACCTGGTGATAGACGGCGGCAAGATAGCGAAGATCGGCAAGTACCAGCGCTCGGAGGATTACGAGCGCATCATCGAGGCGATGGGCTGCGTGGTGGCTCCGGGCCTGGTGGACGTGCACGTGC
>CAKUEV010000197.1 GCA_934646845.1 uncultured Slackia sp. | reverse complement strand
TAGTACTCGAGGCCGCGGACGAGCGTGGGGTCTTCGATGTATTTCACGCCAGCGGCATCGAGCAGCGCTTTGACCTGCTCATAATGCTCGCGGCAATCGTCGCAAAGATGGTCGGTGATTTTCGGAGCATTCTCCATCACGTGCGCGCATGCCTCGTTTTTGCAGTCGAACGCACGCAGCGGATTCGTGTCGGCGCGGCGACGGCACTCTTCGCACATCTCGCCTTCGTGGTCCATAATGAACTGACGCACCGATTCGCGATATGCGGGGCGGCAGTTGTCATCGCCCATGGAGTTGATAAGCAGACGCGTTTTCTCCATAGGCACGCCCATCTTCTCGAAGAAGCGCATGAGCATGATGATCATTTCGGCATCGGCCGTGGGCTCCGTAGAGCCGAGACACTCGGCGCCGATCTGGTGGAACTGACGCAGGCGGCCCTTCTGGGGACGCTCGGCGCGAAACATGGGGCCGGCATAGAACAACTTTGCAGGAGCGGCGCCCTGCTCAACGAGATTGTGCTGAACGACGGCGCGCACAACGCCCGCCGTGCCCTCGGGGCGAAGCGAAAGCTTCTGCTTCGACTTCAGCTTGGAATCGTCGCCTTCAGCAAGCGCGCGCTTGTAGTTCTCGCCGCTGCGCACGACGAACATTTCCTTGCCCACCACATCGGTCGCTTCGCCGATACCGTGCGTAAACACATCGGTGATCTCGAAAAGCGGCGTGTAAATGGGCTCGTAGCCATACGTGCCAAACAGCTTTGCCGCAGAATCGACCGTCGAGCGCCACAGGCGCGCAACGGCGGGAAGCATGTCGGCAGTTCCCTCGGGTGCGTTGTATGCCATGAAATATCCTTCGTCGTGCAGGTGTTTCCTGAAAAAAGGATTGTATCACCACCCTGCCGCACGCCGCATATTCCCCGAGACGCTACCGCGAAAGAACACGCATCGCGGTTGGTTATTTGCGGCCGTACTGCTCACGGCCGGTCTGGGTGCCGCGAGCATCGCGCAGGTGGGCCACTATCTCGTGGGTGCAGCCGTCGTTTTTGCAGCGGTCGATTTCAGCGAGAGATGCCTCGTCGAACGAATCGCGCATCGCGCGGGCACCACGACGAGCCTCGGCTCCATCGTGGGTCACGTTTTCGCCATCGGCGGGCAGCGCGACGAACGCCACGCCTGCACTTGCGCTGCGACGGGCTTCGGTGAGCAGCAGCAGGAAGCCGACAACGCCCGCGACCGTCGAGGCCAAAAGAACCGCGGCCTTTGCCGTAGTAACCGCGAGCTCGGAATCGTAGGCGAGATTCGCCACGAAAATCGCCATGGTGAAACCCACGCCGCCCAGCACCGCGGCACCGGCCATGTGGCGCCAGTTCACGTTTTCGGGCAAGTTGGCAACTTTCAGCTTTACGACAATGAAACTGAACAGCAGAATGCCCATGGGCTTGCCGATGAGCAGGCCGAAGAACACGCCGAAAAAGACAGGGCTCGTGAAGACGGCGCCCATATCGGCGCCAGCAAGAGCAACATCGGCGTTCGTGAGGGCGAAGAGCGGCAAAATGGCGAAGTACACCCACGGGTACAGCTTGTGCTCAAGGCGCGTAGCAGGCGGAATGACCAGGCGCGACACCGACGAGAGATTGCTCACGTTGCGAATGTAGTCTTTCTGGCCAAGCACCGGCTCATTGGGGTCGAACGCGTTTTCCGCTTGGCGAATTTTCTTATCGGACCAGGCGACGAAGCCTTTCAGGTTAACGCGCGAGCCCGACGGAATGGTGAATGCGAGCAGCACGCCAGCAATGGTCGAATGAACGCCGCTCGAGAAAACGCAGAACCACAGCACCACGCCCAGCGCAAGGTAAGGCGCGAGCGAGTACACATGCGACCTGTTAAGCGCGACGAGGGCCAACATAACCACAGCGGCCGCCGCAAGCCACATGAAATCGGGCGTGTGCCCGTAAAAAACGGCGATTACGATAATGGCGATGATGTCGTCGGCCACGGCAAGCGTAGAGAGGAACACCTTCACGCCAACAGGAATGCGATTGCCCAAAAGCGCCATGATGCCAAGCGCGAAAGCGATGTCGGTCGCGGTGGGAACGCCCCAACCGCCAAGCGTTTCGGGGCTTTGGAAATTGAAAACCGCGTAAATCGCAATAGGCGCGAGCACGCCGCCGCATGCCGCGACAATGGGCAAAATGGCCTGGCGAATGTTCGTGAGCTCGCCCACGGTCATCTCATATTTGATTTCCAAACCCACGAGCAGGAAAAACACCGCCATGAGAATATCGTTGATGACGTGCGCGATCGACATGGTCGAAATCGAATCGCCCACCACGAAGCCGATCTGCGTATGAATGAGATGCTCGAATTGGCCGTAGATGCCCGAATTCGCAATGGCGAGCGCAGCGATGGCGGCAAGCAGCATAACGGCCGCCGCTTTCGTGGCCGAATGGGTAAGCTCGATGACCTTGATATATCGAGCCTGATGGCCTTGCACTTCCTCGATGAAAAGAGGCTGGTTGGCGTTATGGGGCGAGGCGTTGTTTGCCATGCTGCTCCAATCTGGATTTTTCCGCTTTCGAAGGCAGGGGTTTTCGAAGGCAACGAAAACATTATTTTTCGGAAGCAGTATTATAGCCGCAGCATTCGCGGGGAACCGCTCGGACGTTGCCCAGCCGTTGCCCCGCGCCACGAAATATGCGCGAGAGGGGAACGCATGCAGGCAGAATCGGTCTTTATAAGCGAAAACGTGTTCACGGGCACGAGCGATGAGGCTCTTCCCTTGGCGGTTTGCGTACGAGGCGGGCTTATTTGCGCCGTGGTGCCAAAGGGCGAAGCGGAAGCATTCATCGGCCCTTCCACACGCGTGGAAGATTTTGGCGACGCGTTCCTGTGCGCCGGCTTCCACGATGCGCACGTGCACGCATTCCATTCGGCACTGTATTCGAGCCCTTTGGCCGAAATGTTTTTGGGCGAATCGGAAGCCGACTGCGTCGCTCGGCTTGCTCCCCTTGCCGAGCGCAAACCCCATGGCTGGCTTTTGGCACAAGGATGGCGCGAGTACCGCTGGAACCCGCCCGTGCTGCCGAGCAAGACCTCGCTTGACGCCGCTTTCCCCAACCGCCCCGTCGCCCTGTACTCCGGCGACGCCCATACCCTGTGGCTGAACTCGTGCGCACTGCGCGAGCTGGGAATTTCGCGCGAAAGCGTACCGCCAGCCGGCGGCAGCTACGACGTCGATAAAGAAGGCGAGCTCACGGGCATCGTGCGCGAAGCCGCGGCCATGGCGCTCATGCCGCGCATTATGGCTACGTTTTCTAACGATGAGATTCTTGGCGCCTATCAGGGATTTCTCGCAAGGCTTGCAAGCCTCGGCATCACAAGCATCTGCGATATGGCGCTTTCCGCCGAACCCGGACTCGATTTCGTGCGGGACGACATCTATCGCACGCTCGAGGGCCGCGGCCAGCTCACATGCCGCGCGCACCTCTTCCCCACGCTTACGCGCGACGTTTCTCGTTTCGAAAACATGCGCGGCGAGTTGCGCGGACCTTTGGTGCAGGCGCGCGGATTCAAGCAATTCTTCGACGGCGTTTCGAGCCAGCATACCGCCTGGCTCGCCGAGCCCTACACCAATGCGCATTTCGAAGGCGATTGCGGGCGCCCCACGGTGGAGCCCGCGCTCATGCGCGATTACGTGATGAAGGCGGCGCGCCGCGGGTTCGCCGTACGCATTCACGCCATCGGCGATGAGGCCATTACGCAGGCGATCGACATTTTTGAAGAGGCGAACGCGCGATTCGGCGCCCCCGCAATCGGGCATCACTGCATTGAGCACCTGGAAAATATGAAAGAGCCTGACATCGCGCGGCTCGCGAAAGCGGGAGTCGTGGCGTCGGTTCAGCCGCCGCACATCACGCTCGACCCGGGTGGCCCGGAGCGAGATTTGGGCG
>CAKUEV010000196.1 GCA_934646845.1 uncultured Slackia sp. | reverse complement strand
CCACGTTGAAGGCTGCGCAGGAAGCGGGCGATGCTGAAAAGGTGAAAACCTACGCGAGCCTGCTCTACAACCAGGCGCTGCTCGTCGAGGGCATGCCTCTGGAAGATCCGGTTGCCTTCGCGAATGCAATCGCCGCGCTCATGAAATAGCCTGATCCACAACCTGTTACATGCTCGCAGCGTTCAACAGGTGGAGCGCTATGAGCGCATAACGCCTCTAAAACCCTTGCGATATCGCAAGGGTTTTTGTATTGTGGTGGCATTCTTGTTGGACGAGTTAAAAGGGAAAATCATGCTTTCTGTTTCGGAATGCGCGCAAATTTTGGGAGTGTCGACCGCCCGGGTCAGGCAGCTTATTGCCAACGGCTCGCTTGAAGCTACAAAGGTCGGGCGCTCATGGGTTTTACCGGAAGCTGCGGTCTACGATCGTCTATCGAAGAATCCGTCGTCGGGAAGGCCATCATCTTTGCCGGTCATACCTCACGATGAAGGAATGGCCGACCCCGCCAAAGATCATGCCGATTTGCCGCATCTCTTCGAAGAATGCAAGAAGGCCTTCTCCTTCTGCGTTCCGCTCGACGTTCTTCAGTCGGCCAAAACGCAAGAAGAGGCCGATTTCTACATGGAGCTATCTGATTTCTTTTTGCGTCAAAAACAGCGTGAGCTCGTGAAGCGCGGTGTGTACTGATGACGGACCGACCTACGCTCGTTGTGTTTGCCGGCGTGAATGGCGCAGGGAAATCGACGTTTTATCAATCGAGGCTTTGGTGCGAATGCGATGCCGATTCGCGCATGCCCCGTATCAATCCTGATGAAATAATTGTCGCTGCGGGAAAGGATTGGTCGTCGCCAACCGACCAACTTTGGGCGGGCAAGCAGGCGGTTGGCCGGGTTCGGGATAATTTCGCCCATATGAGGTCATTTAACCAGGAAACGACGCTTGCAGGGAAATCGGCGGTGGCGCGCATTCGGAAAGCGTATTCGCTGGGGTATAGGGTTCGGCTCTTTTATGTCGGCGTGGATTCCCCCGAAGTCGCTTTGGCCAGAATTCGCCATCGCGTGCAAGTTGGGGGTCATGACATTTCGCCTGAAGACGTCGAGCGGCGTTTCTCCGCGAGCATTTCCGCTCTGGGTGAGGTTTTGTCGTACACCCATGAGGCGGTGGTTCTTGACAATACCGACGGCTTCTCCCATCTTGCCGTTTGGAAGCATGGGACACTTTGTTGGTGGTCTTCCGAGAAAGCGAAGGCCCATCCGTGGTTCGCGCGTGCGATTCAACGCGAAGATTGGAGGGAATGAGTCCCCAATTGGAGCTCGCACCTGTCAAACGCTACGAGCGTGTAACAGGTGCGAGCATGGGCGGGCTTTCAGCATCGTTTCAGCATTGGCCGCTTTTCGTAGCGGTGCGTTAACGATTCGGGCTTGCGTGCGCCTTGTCGGGTAGTATGGCAGTTTGTACTGACATATGCGGCGTGTGCTGCATAAACCGACTCTTAAGGAGCCCCATGGAATCGTTCGAAGTCGTTCTGCTGCTGCTTGGTTGCGTTCTTGTCTCAAGCATTTTCGACCAGGTATTTTCCCGCTTGGCCATGCCGCTTGTACAAATCGCCCTTGGCGCGGTGGTCGGCTTCTTCATCGTCGACGACCCCTCGGCGGTTATCTCTGACCCTGAGCTCTTCCTGCTCATCTTTATCGCGCCGTTGCTTTTCGACGAATCGCGCCACGCCGACAAGGGCGCGCTTTGGAAAAACAAGGGGCATATCATTTCGCTCGCCGTTGGCCTCGTGTTCATTACGGCGCTCGTGGTGGGCTTCGTGCTGAACCTCATTGTGCCGTCCATTCCGCTTGCGGCAGCCTTCGCGTTGGGCGCCGCGCTTGGCCCCACCGACGCCGCCGCCGTTGCCGCCATGGGCAAAGACGTCAAGCTCACCGACCGTCAAAAGTCGCTGCTTTCGGGCGAGGCCCTGTTCAACGACGCATCGGGCGTTGTGGCGTTCGAATTCGCCATTGCGGCGGCAATTACGGGCACGTTCTCGCTGCTCAACGCGACGGCTACCTTCCTATTCGACTTTGTTGGCGGCGTGGTCGTGGGCCTTGCGCTTGCCGCGATCGTCATGTTCGTGCTTGGCCGCGTGCGCGCGCTTGGCCTTGAAACGCCCACGGTGTTCTTGCTGTTTGAAGTGGTCATGCCATTTTTCGCATACCTCACTGCCGAGCACTTCGCCGTGAGCGGCATTTTGGCTGTGGTCGCGGCCGCGCTGTTCATGAAATTCTACCCGAGCTCGCTTACCATCGAGTCGTCTCGCTACGCTGTGGCCAGCGAAAACGTGTGGGAGCTTATCGTATTCGTGATTAATGGCGTCGTGTTCGTGCTGCTGGGCATGAAACTTCCCGAGGTTATTCTGCCTACATGGAACGCATCAGGCAGCCAGGGTGGCGCGTGGCTCCTTGTTCTTATCGTGCTTATCACGGCCATCGTGCTTGGCGTGCGTTTCGCGTGGGTCGTGGTCATGGAGAAGCTCACGCGCAACCGCGAGGGCATCCGTCCGAAAATCAACGCCGATTTCCTGCGCAACGCAGCCGTGGTCACGCTTGCTGGCCCGAAGGGCGCCGTGACGCTTTCGGTCGTTATGTCGCTTCCGTACTTCATTACCGCCACGACGCCGTTCCCCAACCGCGACTTGCTCATCTTCCTTGCGTCGGGCGTTATCGTGCTCACGTTGCTCATCGCGAATTTCGTGGTGCCGCTGCTGGCTCCCGCTGAAGAAAGCGAAGGCGCGTCGCCGCGCTCGAAGGTGGAAGTCGACATCCTGCAGAACGTTATTGACGAACTTCTTGAGAAAGAAACGCCCGAAACGGCGGTGCCTACGCGCGTTACCGTGCAGGCGTATCGCGATCGCGTGAATTTGGTGCGCGAGCGCGAGGTGTCCGACGACACGCTGCGCGGCATGCGCATCGATGTGCTGGGCGACCAACTCGAATTTGTGCGCGAAAAAATGGCATCGGGCGAGGTGAGCCGAGCGGCGGGCGAGCGCTATGCGAGTACGCTCCACCACGGCATTGACGTGCTTAAGCGCGGCTCGTATTCGAAGCTTGCTTCGACGCTTGGCTCGGGCGCTCCTATTGTGGCGGGCGCGGGCGTTGCGCCTGGCGCGGTTATCGCGCGGTCCGATTTGCGCAAGAAAGCCCCGTTCACATGGACGGTTCGCTTCATTGTGGACAAAGTTCGCGGTTCGAATATGACCGATGAATGCAAGCGCGAAATGTCGAAACTCATCATTGCCGCCGAAGAGCACGCCTTGCAGTATTTGGAAAGCATGGAGCCCGCGCTCGATGCTGAAGGCCGCCATGCAGCAGGGCTCTTGAAGAGCGAATACAACGCTAACCTTATGGCGTTGCGCCTGCGCGTGGCCCGCGTGGAGGCGGAAGCTGCCGCCGAAGCTCGCGAGGAAGCGCGCGAGGCCGCTGAAGAGAAGTGCGCCGTGACACCCGATTCCACGGCAAAGCTCGAGGCCATAACGGGTATCGACATTCCGAAGGTCACTCCCGAAAGCAAGCGCGTGCTCGATGCCGCCGAGGTGCGCAAGGCTCAATTGGAGGCTGTGATGGAGTCGCCTTCCGAAACAGGCACGATTCCGTTCGTCGCGCCCGATTCCGATGACGCCGACCTGGCGGCCAAGATGACCTCCGCGGCAAATGCCGTGGCCGATGCGGCCTCGGCGGCTTCCGCTGCGCTCGCCGGCGAAGAAACGCATACGGGTCGCAAGGTGCGCGGCACGTTTTTGGGCAAGCGTCGCGTGAAAGCGAAAACGCGCGACATTGAGGCCGAGGCGCTTTCGATGGAGCTCGAACAAATTCGGCTCATGCGCGAGGCCGGCCGCCTTACCAACGCAGATGCACGCGAGCTGCGCGAAGAGGTATATATGTTGCAGATGGGCCTCGAGGCCAGGTA
>CAKUEV010000195.1 GCA_934646845.1 uncultured Slackia sp. | reverse complement strand
TCAGGCGGCCGTTTTTCGGGTTGAGCGCGAACTGCACGTTCGAGCCGCCCGTTTCGACGCCGATTTTCTCCAGAATCGCGAGCGAGGCCACGCGCATACGCTGGTATTCCACGTCGGAAAGCGTTTGTGCGGGCGCCACCGTAATAGAGTCGCCGGTATGTACGCCCATGGCGTCAACGTTCTCGATGGAGCACACGATGATGCCGTTGCCGGCCTTATCGCGCATGACTTCCATCTCGTATTCTTTCCAGCCGATGATGCTCTCTTCCACGAGCACCTCACCGGCGGGAGAAAGTTCCAGGCCCTGCGCCACGATCTCGCGCAGCTCCTGCTCGTCGTAGGCGATGCCGCCGCCCGCGCCGCCGAGCGTGAAGCTCGGGCGAAGCACGCAGGGGTAACCCACCTTGCCGGCGAGCTCAACAGCGTCTTCGACGGAGTACGCATAACCGCTGCGCGCGCATTCCAGACCGATTTCTTCCATGGCCTCGGCGAACAACTTGCGGTCTTCGCCGCGCTCGATGGCTGCCAAATCGCAGCCGATCATTTCGACGCCATAGCGATCAAGCACGCCCGATTTCGCCAGCTCAACGGCCGCATTCAGGCCCGTTTGACCACCAAGGGTAGGCAGCAGGGCGTCGGGATGCTCTTTGGCGATGACACGCTCGATGAATTCAGCGGTAATCGGCTCCACGTAGGTGCGGTCGGCCAAGCTGGGGTCGGTCATGATGGTAGCGGGGTTCGAATTCACGAGCACCACTTCATAGCCGTCTTCCTTGAGCACCTTGCACGCCTGGGCGCCCGAGTAGTCGAACTCGCACGCCTGGCCAATAACGATGGGGCCCGAGCCAATAACGAGGATGCGTTTGATGTCGGTACGTTTGGGCATTGCCTAGGCCTCCTTCGAGCCGAAGACCCAGCCGGCGAGGCGGTCTTGCGAAATGTTGATGTTCAGGTAGTCGGCGTCGCCGTCCATCAGGCGGCAAAACGCCGTGAACAGGTAGTGCGCATCGGTAGGACCAGGGTTGGCCTCGGGGTGGTACTGCACCGAGAAAGCATTTTGATCGAGCAGCTGAATGCCTTCGCAAGTGCCGTCGTTCAAGTTGACGTGCGTCAGACGAATGCGGCCGAAGCGCTCGTTTTCAACGACGGGCGCGATGCGGCGCTGCGACCAGAAGCGAAGGTCGCCGTCGGCAGGATGCTCGGCCACGCCGCCGGAAAGCTCGGGCACGAGTTTGCCGAGGCTCGGGAACACCAGGCCGAAGCCGTGGTTCTGCGCGGTGATTTCCACCTGGCCGCTCACGAGGTTCATGACGGGCTGGTTGCCGCCGCGATGACCGAACTTGAGCTTCTCCATTTCGCCGCCGCTTGCGAGGCTGATCATTTGATGACCCAGACAAATGCCGAACACCGGCACCTTGCCAATAAGCTCGCGCGCCTGCTCGTAGGTTTCGGTCACGGCATCGGGGTCGCCCGGGCCGTTGGAGAGAAAAACGCCGTCGGGTTCCATGGCGAGCACGTCAGCAGCGGGAGTGTCCCACGGCACTACGGTAAGGTCGCAGCCCACACGCACGAGGCCCGCGAGAATCGACTCTTTCACGCCGCAGTCATACGTAACCACGTGATATTTCTTCGGCGCGGGAGCGGCCACGGCGAACGCCTGGCTTTCAGGCACCTTATCGAACGATTCCGCGGCGGCGCGGCTCACGGTTTTGGCGAGGTTGTGGCCCACCAGGCTCGGAGCTGCGGCGACCTTTTCCGCGAGCGAAGCAGCGTCGAGGTCTTCGGTAGACAAAATGGCAGTCTGCGCGCCGAAATCGCGAATATGGCGAACGAGCGCACGCGTATCGATGCCCTCGATAGCCACGATGTTCTCGCGCTCGAGGAATTCGGGCAGGCTCATGCTCGAGCGCCAATTCGAAGGCGTGCGGCACATATCATGCACGACCAAGCCGCGCAGAGCAGGCTTGGCCGACTGCGTATCGTCGAGGTTCACACCGTAGTTGCCGATCTGGGGATAGGTCATCGTGACAATTTGACCCGCATACGAAGGGTCGGTAATGACCTCGAGATAGCCCTCGAGCGACGTGTTGAAGCAAATCTCGCCCGTAACTTCGCCTGCGGCACCGCATGCCCAGCCGTCGAATCGGGTTCCGTCCTCCAATAACAAAATAGCCGCCTTACGAGCCTTTTTGCTCGTGACGGCTATAAGCTTCTCTGCAATTGTCATGGCTTTGGCCCCCTCTTGGCCAGCTGCCGACGCTGTTGCCGCGGGCGCGTATCCTGCGGCGGTTTGGGTAGCTTCCATTTGCATCTCCTTTTCGGTCTCTCGGTACCGGTTTAAAGGCACTTTCGCTCTAAATTGCATATTTATTACGAAAAGTGTATTAAACAACCCGTGTTTTGCATTTTGGCGATTATAGCGGCGATTTGCGTCTATGGGGGAAATTTCTACAATCCACCACACTAAAGCGCGGTAAGCGGCGAGCGTAAATCAAAATGCGATTTTCTGCCAAAAGTTGCGAATTCGGGGGCTTTGCAAAAGCGCGAACCTGTTGCTTTGGCTATATAACCCCAGGTCGCGGTTAACCTATGTAAACTATTCAACGGACAATCAGGCCCGCAAACGGCGACTTTCCTCGAAAAACGGCGTTTTACGCCCCCGAATTCGCAACTTTTGGCAGAAAACGGGAAAATCATTTACGCTGAGCCTTCAACACAACAGGCCCCGTGGCGTACATACCGCCACGGGGCCTGTCAAACCTTAGCCTCAAACCATATCTAAAATGAAACTAGTAGAGCAGCAAATCCAAAAACCTACAGCAGCGCAGGCGCATACATGAGCACGGCAAGCATGCCAACACCCACTACGATGCACGCCGCCATCGATTTCGTCTTCGCGCCCACCACAAGCACTACGGCGGCAGCCAGCAGAGGCATGCCCCACAGTGCGATGTCGCCCGAAGCGACCTTCGCAGGATCGAAGAGGTCATTCGTCACCAGGGCGGCAAAAGCCGCGGGCGGAATGAAGTTCAGCGCACGCACGAACCCTTCAGGCAGCTGCTTGCCCTTCAATAAGAAAATAGGCAAGCAGCGGCAGGCGAGCATGCATGCCAGGCACACACCAAAAATAATGAGGAAGCTCGTAACGTCCATTGTCTACTCCCCCACTTTCATGGTCGTGTTGCGTTCATCGTGGCGCACACTCGAAAACGCGAACGCGGCACCCACGCCCACAAGCGCTCCGATCAGAATGGCAGGACCGGCAAGGCCCACGCACTTGCACACGATAACACCGACAATGGAGCCAAACACGGCGACCAAGTTTGCGGGAGTCACCTTCTGCATGCACAACAAGCAAATGAACAGCGACGTCATGGCGAACGAAGCGAGTGCGGTGGGCAGCGAAATCGCCGAACCGATAAGCGCGCCCGCGACATTGGAAACGGTCCACGATGTAAGCGAGAACAAATTCACGAGCAAGGCGTGCTTCACCGACCAATCGCCGTTAATCATGCGCGCCAAATTCACGCCGAAGCTCTCATCGGTTACCGTGGCGCCGAAAATGAACGCCAGGCGTTTGCCCGCGCTGCCGCAGAACTGCGAAAGCGATGCGCCATAAAGCATTTGACGCGTGTTCACGAGCGCGACGCTGGCAATAATGGCCGAAATCGGATTGCCCGCGAGCCACATATTGGGAATCATGTATTGGCCAGCGCCCGAATAGAACAGCAGGCTCATGATGGCAATCATCCACACATCCATACCGGCCGCCACGCCCAAAATGCCGCACGGTATGCCCAGTACAATATAGCCGAGCACAATGGGCCACGCCGCTTGGAACGCCTCTTTTTGCATAGTGGCAGAGACGCCGCTTTTATGAGCGGCGCTCGTTTCGACTGCGGCGGATTGGGATACAGCCGATTCAGCGACGCCCGATTCAGCGCCGTCCCGTTCGGCGGAAGCAGATTCAAC
>CAKUEV010000194.1 GCA_934646845.1 uncultured Slackia sp. | reverse complement strand
GAGCTCATGGATATCAATACCCACGCCATGGCCCAAACCGTGGCCCATCTTGCCCGCAAAGCCATTATGGGCGAGCACGTCTTCGGCCAAATGATGCATGGCCGCGCCCGTACGGCCCGGGCGAATCATGGCCTCCACGGCTTCGTTCGCTTCGCGCACGGCGGCGAACACCTCGCGCGCGAGCGGCGTGGCCTCGCCAATGCACACGGTGCGCGTCATATCGGAGCAATATCCGCCCTTGCGAGCGCCGAAATCCATAACCACCATGTCGCCCGCTTGCAAGCGACGCTCGCCCGCAATGCTATGCGGGGCGGCGCCATTCGGGCCGCTCGCAACGATGGAATCGAACGCCAAGCCCTCGGCGCCGAGGCGGCGCATGGTTTCCTCGAGCTCGCGCTTCACCTCGAGCTCGGTCATGCCTTCGCCCATGAACTCAACGATGTGCTCGAATGCCGCATCGGTGATAGCCTGGGCGGCGCGCATGGCCGAAAGCTCGCGCTCGTCTTTCACGGCGCGCATCTTCTTCACGAAACCATCGGTCTCAACGAAGCGGGGCTTCCACTTCGCTTCGCTGAACGCCCGTTCGAGCTCGCGGAATTCGCGCAGCTCAATTGCATCCTCAATGCCCATGGCGCATACGTTTTCACCCTCGGGCGTGCCCGCTGCCGCATGGAATGCCGCGAACTGCCTCGCAACCCATGAAGCATGGGCACCGCCGCATGCGTCAACGACCCACGGAGTATGCTGCGATGCACGATCGCACGCATCGGCATAGCGGGAATCGGTATGCACGAACGCCTTCTTCGGCGTCACGAACGCCAAATGGGCCGGCTCGTCGTCAAAGACGCCTTCAAATTCGGTGAGCCACTGCACATTAGAAATATCGCGGCAATAAAAATCGTCGATGCCGCATGCCGACATGTTCTCGCGCATGCGTTCAAGCCTTGAGTTCGCCATTTTGGGGCTTTCTCCCTTTCTTGATTTTAATTGGCGGGCGGCGTCGCGCCGCGCTGGCCGTTTTGCCGATTATTCGAGGCGCGCGCCTTGCCTCGCCCGCGGCTTCCTCGCCTACGACGGTGCTTGGACGCGCCGGACCCATTCTGCTTCTTGTCGGCCTTTTCTGCCGCGCCTTGCCCGCTCGCGGACGCATGCGCAACGTGTCTCTTTGACGAGGCTGCACCTTCCCTGGAGGAACCCGCGGCCTTTTGGCTCTTGTGCGAAGCATTCGAGCGCTCCGCCGCCGAACGCGGCCTTCCGCTCTTCGAATGCCGATGCTTTTTACGGCGCTTAAGCGAGTCGGCCTCGATTTTCTTCGCAACGGCATCTTCGGAATCGGGCGTATAGACGCCCGCACGCGCGAGCACCTTTGCCACAAAGCCCGCAACCGAACCCGTGGAACGGCCCTGCACATTGATCTTCGCGCGCGCAACCTCCTCGTAAAGAGGCTTGCGCTGCTCCCAAAGGCCCTCGATGTCGCAATCGTGCGCAAGCAGAGGACGCGTGCTCAGATTATGGATGCGCCCCAAGGAAGTCGCTTCGCTCGATTCGAGCATCACGGCAAACCCGCGGCGCTTCAAAAGCTCTCGACTCTTATCGTAAGCGACGATGCCTTCGCCGCACGAGATAAGGGAAGGCCCCATATTCGCGCATTCGACGAGGGCTTCGTATTCGAGTTCACGCAGCGCATCTTCGCCGAGCTCGCCAAACAGCTCCGCCGCCGACTTGCCGTGCTTGCGTTCAAGGAAGGCGTCCACATCGACGCAGGCCACGCCCATATCGCGCGCCATGCGGCGGGCAACCGTGGTTTTGCCCACGCCCATGAAGCCCACCAGGAAGACATTTTTCTTCAACGTACCCACAAACGTCACCGAGCCGCGAGTCTCAAACGACGCATATAGGCGTCATACGACGAATGGATATCGGACATCGCCACTCCGCCGAAGCGTTCTTGATACGCGCTCGCCAACGCGAACGCGATTTCCGCCTCGATCGCCACCGCAACGCCGCCCACCAAGCAGGGCGAATACGCGGCGGAAAAGCTTTCAGCATCGGAAAGCGTCTCAAGATCGATGCTCTTTTGAGGGGCGCGAAGAGAAGCACTCGGAGCCACGCCCGCGCGCATGACCACAGACGCCCCCGTAGTAAGGCCGCCTTCGATACCCCCCGATATGTTCGTGGCATGAGCAAAGCCATGCGCGCCAAGCACAGCCGAATCGTATGCGGCAGAACCACGACGGCGCGTCATATCGCGGGCCGAGCCGAACGACACGCTTACCACATCATGTGCGGAAAACGCCGCCTTCGACAGGCGGGCCATCATACCGCCGCCGCGATACGACCCCAGGGCGGGAGCAATGCCGTGTATCACCACAGCGACCTCACCGCCAAGCGTATCGCCCGCCGCACGCGCCGCAGCGATTTCTTCCTCCATAGCTCGAGAAGCTTGCGCCGATGGACAACGAACGGGAGAAGATTCGATTTCAAGAGGGGTATAACGCAGGGTCTCGAAATCGATCGCCTGCTCGCGCATGGCAGCCGCACCAATGCGCGTGACGTAGGATTGGATTTCAACGCCGAATTCGGCCAAGAATTCACGCGCCACCGCCGATGCGGCGATAAGCGCAGCCTGCGAACGTGCCGAAGAGCCCTCGACGATGGATCGGCAATCATTGGCATCAGTCGCCAGAAGACCCGCCAAATCGGCCGAACCAGGGCGCGGAACGGCGGATTGGCCAGGCGCTTCGTCTTCAAGAGACGCTCGATATGCAGTATTGTCGACAACGAGCGACAAAGGCGAACCCGTTGTGCGGCCATCCGCCGAAACGCCCGAAAGAATCGCGGCGCAATCGACCTCACGTCGCTCGCCGCACGAGCAACCGTGCGACCATCGGTCCAAATCGGCTTGAATGGAAGCAGCTTGAAGGCGCAGGCCGGCCGGAACGTCGTCAACAATGGCAACCAAGCTTGCGCCACGCAACTCCCCTGCGGTCATGTACTTCATGGTTGCTCCCAACGTGCAACGTATCTCATCTTTCGCAAAAGATTCTAGCACGTGACAGAGAGACACTTTAGCGCAGCAGAATTTGGCGCGAAAACATCGCGCATAAGGCAAAAATGGCCACCTTGTGGCGGCCATGGATGCATTATTTCTCTGGGTGCATATTCTTCATGAACAGCGCTTCCACGTGGCGCAGAAGCAACGTGTGCTTCAAATCGACCGAAACGAGCGGCTCGACCATATATACCGGCATGCGCATGAAATGCCCGCCCCACACATCGGTTATGAGCTGATCGCCAATGCACAAGGTCTCACGACGGTGCGCGCCCATTTTGCGCAACGCGACGTAATACGCAAACGGCAGCGGCTTAATCGCGTGGGACACAATAGGCAGTCCCAAACGCTGCGCCCACTCATGCGCACCGTGATGCCAGTTGTTGGTAAGAATGCACACGCGAACGCCCGCAGTCGAAAGCGCCTTGAGCCATGCGCGAATGTCATCAGGAACCTGGTGGGTATCGCGCGGCAGAAGCGTGTTGTCCAAATCGATGAGCACGCATTTCACGCCACGGGACACGATGTCGCGTTCAATATCGATTTGCGTCACGCGCGTAAAGAATCTATCAGGAGTAAACGGCATTGAATCCCCTCGTCAGTCAATAGGTGGCGAAAAGCTGAACGCATATTTTGCGTCCACCATACCAGAAAAGGCCGCCGCGAGCGCTAAAGGCCGGCTCGCCCCACGAGCCAAACGCCCGATCGTCAAAATGCACCACGCTGCGCCCAAAAAAGACAATCAGGGCCGGCATCGAACGCGATGTCGGCCCCGCTTCTCGAATCAACGCCCATAGAGGGCGAAGCTCCGCTTACTGAAGATGTTCGGCAATTGCCTGCTGATGCTCTTCGTACGTGCGGCTGAATTGATACTGCAGCTTTCCGGAATCGTCGTTCCAGAAAATGAAGTAGTAATAACCGTCGTAATC
>CAKUEV010000193.1 GCA_934646845.1 uncultured Slackia sp. | reverse complement strand
CTCATTGTACTGAGTATTTTTACTCAGTACAATGAGTAATCCTGATTAGGTCGGCAGTAAGATCAATACAGGAAAAGTCGAGGCCACGTCAATTCATGATGCAGCGCGTCACGAATTGAACAGCCGAGCAGGGCAGACGCATACAACCGAGGCGTCTTATATTCGTGAATCGGTGACATATCGTCGTCGGCATCAAATACCGCAAGTGTAGAATAAGAACCAGCAAGCGCCCGAACGGTGAGTCATCACCTCCCTCGAGCGCTTATTCGTTGTTCGGGGCGATTCTGGGTCTATAGGTCAAAACGCAACCCGATTCTCTCCATGCGCGGACAGAGGACCCCGCCCATGTCGAATTGGAGCCATGGCGTCATATTGCCCACACGATACGTTCAACGCCGATGTGCACAACCCATTGCAGCGCACTTTGCCAAAGGGGTAATGCGAGGTGTGACAAAGGTGTGACAAAGGTGTGACACGAGGTGTGACAAACCCGAAAGGCGGTAAAGCCTCATTCCTTTCGAAGGGCATAGAACTGCCAGGGGTCATTCGGACCCGATCCGTGCCACTCAAAAATCCCAGCCTCGCCCGCCAGGCCCTTGAGCACGCGGATCGCGGTGCGTTTGCTGCGACCGATATGCTCGGCGAGCTCCGCCGCCGTAACCCTGCCGTTGGCAAACGCGAGCCGCACGGCGGCAAGCTCGTATTCGCCGAGCGCAGCAAGAGATTCCGGCGAAAGCCTGTCCTCCAGTGCCTCGCGGCGCCTGACCGTCCTCGCCACAATATTGTTCTCGAGCGTGAGCTTGACTTTCGCATTGTCGGGTTCCGAGTACGTCGGCGCATTCAAGAGCATTCCCTGCATCTCGCTGTAGATGCGGGGTATACCCTCGTTGAGCTCGCGAACCCACCCGAACTCGACGAGCGTGCGAGCGATACGCGGATTTCGCGAGTAGCGCGTCTCTCGCATATTGTCGAGCGTCACGATGTTGGGCAGCGCGCCGGGGCTCACGATCTCCAGGCGGTCATCGAACATCGATACGCGCACATAGTCGCCGCGAAAGGCGTAGTCGCGGTGCGTCACGGCGTTGACTAGGCCCTCGAACCAAGCGAACTCCGGATACTCTGGCACAGTTTGGAATTTTCCGTCGGAGCCGAGGAACTGGAACTCACGGAGCATACCGGAGATAAGCGCGTGCGCCCCTTCTATAACCTTGGGCAGCGGGCCGCAGAACGTGCGCTCCTTGGTGATATTGAGCCGCTCACCCGTTTCCATCCTCACGCCATCGTAGCGAAGCACGCGCACGCGCGCCTGGGGCATCATGGCAGAAGGGTCCTGGGCGAACAGCAGCGCACCAGCGACCGTCAATTTGCCGTCGCGTATGAAGCGTCGGCTCCTGAGCACCTGCTCGTCAGAGGCCTCGGTGCCGAGCAACTTCTTGTAGCGGTCGAGCACCTCGCGGTCGATGTCTTCGATTGAGGAATCCGGTACAATCTCATCCTCGAAGACGCGCTGCCCCTTGTCGTATTCGAGCGCCGAGACCTGCTCGCGCGTCAGCTTGACGCTCTTGTCGTTCTGGCGCAGAAACACCTCGCCGTCGCTCGCACGCGATATCACATGGTTGGGCGAGGCCTCGACGTCCAATACGAGCACGATATCGCTTTCGCCTTTGGAATTCACCACAGGGATGCGTTCTTTATGCACGATAGGGCTCGGGGAGCACGTAGCAATCGGAGCGCGTTCGAAATTCTCGACGTCGCGCGCGCCGCTGCGCCCGAAGCCCGTCACCTCGCCGTCATCCTCGATGCCGATGACGAGCTTGCCGCCAGAGGCGTTCGCGAACGCGCTTATGTGCTTGGCGATTTCCTTGTCGTCTTTGCGGGCGCTTTTGCGGTCGAAGTACTGGCTTTCCTTCGCCTCGGATAGGAGGGCGATCTCATTCGCCGCCACGGGTTGTTGCATTTGCGGCTCCTTCGTCGTTCGATGCATACCAGTGTAAACCAACGTCCGCCAACATCGCCCCAAGACGCCGAATCCCAAGGCGACGCGCAAATCGCCAGCCCCGCTGAGACGGGGCTGGCGTCTGGCCCTACCTATCGAGGATTGCTTTCATGAGCAGGGGATTCCCCTTACCGCCCAACGGGTTCTTGCATTTTCGGAAGAGCTCGACGTTCAGGCGGTAAGCCCAATCCAGGAAGGCGGGCCTCCCCAGGGCGCGCACCAACTCGCGCGCGCCGCCGAACCTGTAGGCCACCACGCCGTCGGCGGCACCGTAATCCGCCGAGCGGAATCGCCAAAAGCCCCAGCCCGGAAGTCCATGCGCCCCATCGGGCCTCTTCAAGTTCAGGTAGCCATAAGGCGCATTGCCATCCGCGAACACCACCAGCGTCTCCATCGTGCCGCACGTCACGCACACGGCGGGAACGCGCGTGCGCGAGGGAAACGCGTTCGCGGTCCAATAGACGCCCGCCGCATGCGCCGGCTCGGGCATCGTTTCGCGGATGTAGAGCGACAGAGCGTCGAGGAGAGCATCGCGCTCGGGCAATGCCGTCAGTCGAGCAAAGCGCTCGGTTTGGCTTCCAGTCGCCTTCGGCAGCTCCGCCGGCGCAAGGGAGTCGGCCTTGCCCGAGCGGTCCCAGGGAAGCAACAGCATGCGGCCCTCGCGCAAATCGAGCACCTCGTCGGCGTCGCCGCCGGGCCTTCCGCATTTCAGTCTGTTGCGCAACTTGTAGCCGGCCGCCTCGGCGCGGCGTATGGCGTCGGTCTCCAAATCGTCGAGCGTATCGGCGTCGGCCCCATCGTCGACCCTCGCGAAATACGCCTCGGCGACAGCCACGCCGTCGAAGTCGTCCCGATGCTTGTATTCATGCATATGCTGCGCATAACGCCCGACCATGTCGACCGACTTTCCGACGTAGGCGGTGCCGTCGTCGAACACGTAGAAATAGATGCCTTTGCGGCAGCCGGGCTCAAGCTCGGCGGAAAGGGCCGAGCGCGCCGACACGTCGATGCGGCGGAAAATGAGCTCGTTCATGCACGTCTCCCTTCCCGTCACACAAATGCACGCCCACAATATTAGCGCCCCAACCCGACTCAACTACTTACCCGCATCACCTCAGTGCATTCTATTTCTTACATTACCGGACATTTTTGAGCGTTTTTGGACATATTTGGCCCCTTTTGGGACATTGTCCGCAAGTGTCCTAAAAGAAACCGCTGTAACCGCACAGGTGCAATTCGGCGAACCAGTAGCGAAACCTGCAGAGAAGGGGCCAATTCATTGGGATTCGAGAGTGCATTAATTCGTGACGCATTGCGTCACGAATCGGGAACGCCGAACGGGGCAATCATATACAACGATAATCCAGGAGCGACCCCAATCACTCGTCCGCCGTCTTCTCGGCATACAGCTTGAATAGGTGCGCAACGATTTTCTCCTCGTCGCCGCCGAAATCGACGCCGTAGGCGGCCTCGACGGCAGCGTCGCGCGCCTTGTGTGCCGCGAGCAAATCGGCCGGCATCTTGTCAGGGTCGTACAAGTCAGCAAGCGATTTGCCGACATGGGCTTCACGGGCCCCGAGGACGGCCTTGGCGCAGACCTCGATTTTGGCTCGCTGCTCAATAGAGGGGTTCGGCCAAAGGAACGTGTTGTATACCAACCCAGGCGTGTATCTATAATCGCTCTTCAGCCTTCCCGCGACGACGCGCATCCATGCATTATGGACTTGCGACGTGAGCACGCCGGAATGCCAAGGCTCGGCATGCTCGGCGGTTGCAACAAGGTTCGACGCAATAACGTCGGGGGGCATAAAGCCAATGGGTACATAAAAACGCCTCTGAGACGAAACATTCGGAATAACCAAATACGGATCGACCTGGACATCGTCGCAGAAGAATCTCATCGGAGCTTGCGCGCTCTTTTGCGTAGGCGCCGGCGGCTTCTTCGAAGCCACCTTTCCCTGGCTGTTCGGCCCTTCGCCAAGGCGCACGCGCCTCACATTCTCGACACGCTCGACGACACAAGGCATGTCGACAACATCAACC
>CAKUEV010000192.1 GCA_934646845.1 uncultured Slackia sp. | reverse complement strand
TTCCTGAAGGAAGACATCGCCGAAACGCTGCGCTCGACGTATGGCACCGAAGAATCCGCCGCTGCCGTCGAGAAGGCGGCGCACGCCGCGGTCGACGCATTCGACGCGAAGCTTCGCGCGACGCTCGGGGCATGTCTGTCGGTCGACGCCGCACAGCGTCCAACCACGACGCAGCTGAAAAATGCCCTGCCACGCGATAAAGCGTCGTATCGCCACGAGCTCCACCTGCTTGGCCTGAACGCGGCCCTTGGCGGCGGACGGATTTTGGCGCAAGACGCGCCGTCGTTCGAGGCGGGCACGCTCGCGCAAGCGCTTGACGAGTTCAACTCGGGACACTATGCGCAGGCGGTAGGCGTGTTCGAGCGCCTCGCGCGCCAAGGCTGCGTGAGCGCTTTGTACTATCTCGCCATTTGCGCCCGCGACAACCTCGGGGGAACCTCGATCAGGTATTCGGAAGCCGACGTCATGCTGTTCATGGGCGAAGCGGCGGCAAAGGGCGCCGTGGTGGCGCAGTTCTTCCTGGGATGCGCGCTGTATTCGGGGTCTTACATCGCGCAGGGCACGGTTCACCACGTCGAGGAAAACCGCGAGCTCGGGCTTTCCTATATTAGAAAGTCGGCCGCGCATGACGAAGCGCGCCAGAAGGAAGGCTTCCCGCCAGCGAAAGCGTGGCTTAGGGAAAACGGCTTCGCCGAGCACGCGGGGTAGGGCCGCACGTGGGCTCAGGCGGAATCTCGCACAACGAGCGGGGACCGAAAAACACGCTGTGCGTTGAAGTCGCTCGGAAGCGACCGAGAGAATTGGCGCGCACGGCTCAATTGCGATGAAGCATGGTTGATCCAGAATGCGATCACGGCTCGGCCACAGCGACCACACACATAATCGCAGGTCAAACAACTTCAGCAACGAAAGCGCAGGAAGCGACCATGGAATACGCCACCGATACGCCTTATGCAGGCAACGCCACCGCATGCTCACGCTGCATCATTTTCTACACCTGCTCCGTCGCGACGCGCATCGACGCCGATCAGGCGTGCAGGTGCCCGCGCACGATTGGCGGGCTTGCCGTGCGTCCCGACGAAAGCGACCAAAGCCGGTGGATCGCGACCAACAAAAGCAAGCGTCCGCTTTATGTGCAGCAGCCGAGCTTTTCAACCACGAACGTGCTCGAACTGCATCCCGGCCTAAGCTGCGCGCTTGTCGAGGGAAGTCGCATCGCGTCTTCGCAGCATTCGGGATGGGTGAACGTTTCGGTTCGCTAGATTGAACGCCCATGCCGCACGCAGCCCAACACGGCCGCTAAGCCTCGCGCACGCGCAGGCACAACGCGCCGTTTCGCGCGCCGAACGAAACTACGCCGTTGGCATCTTCCACCACAGCAAAGCCGAATACAAGCGTGTCACCAGGCGTAATGCACGCTCCATGCATCTGCACCGCCGCACCCGCACGCCTTGCCGCCTCGTGAAGAAGCTGTTCATCACCCGCACACGCCGCCCCGAACGAAAGCGCCCGCGCATCGGCGTAGTTGTTCGCACCGAAACCGACGATCACGTTCGACATGCTTCCATCGGCATTCGAACGCACGATGAGCGTGCCATTCGTGGACGCCAAATCGAAGGCGAGCCACCCCTTTTCTTTCCTCTGCGAGTCGCTTCCCGTATAGAGCAGGAAGGCATGCTCCCTGGAAACCGGGTCTTGCGCGCGGCCATTTGCGCCGCCGGCCAGGCATTCCTGCTGCCCCGGAAGGTTCATGGCGCCCCATGCCTCTTCGCCCGAGAATTCCGCGCGGCGACACCCCAGCTGGCGGCATTCGTCCTTCTCGAACGCGTGCCCAATGCCCACGCGTGGGTGAAGCCACGGGTGAACGCGCAGCTCACGACCCTCTTCGAGATCGATACGAGCAGGACCGTCAACGATATACGCATCGAAGGAGAGCACACGACCCGCCTTCGGCTTCTTGCGAGAAGGAGCCACGCCGCCACCTGTAAGCAGGCCGTCGTTCGCGAGCGCCACCGATTCGTCGTCGGCGCATTCAACGTCGAACATCCAGCACAGCATTAAGCCGAGCGCATGCTCAAGCGCACGATCCCACCCGTCGCCGCGCGCGGCCGCCGACGTGAGCAGCCTCTTCACCACATAGGCGCGCGCCGTCGATGCAACGTACTCGCTCGACCCCGTGACGGCCGCATCGTGGATGAGCGCATCTTTCAGCGCCGTGACGAATTCCTCGATTTCCGTGTCGGTCGCTTCATCGAAGAAGAAATACCACAGAAGCACGTGCCACGGATCTTCTTCAGGGAAAGCTTCGCCCGGCACCCGCGCGAGCACATTGGCCCGCACAACAGCGAGCGGATTTTCGAGATACTCCCCATACGCCTGAAGGCAGCCTTCTTTTTCGGCCGCGTCCTCAGACAGCTTCTTGTTTTCCCACAGCGCCTTCGCGTATCCGTTCCCGTTTTTCCCCGATAAATCGTCTGTTTTGACGGCCAGCGGAAGCAGCATGCTGTAGCAATCGTCGCGCGTAACGCCCACAACTCGCGCGGACGGCGACGTCGAAAACGCATCGGTCGACACGGCTTTGACCTTGGCTTTTGCTTTCGGGGTCGCCGATTGCTTCGGAAGCATTTCGGCCAAACGCAGCGCCAGCAGGTCCAAAAGCCAATAGTCGCTGTGGAGGCGCGAGCGTTCCTGACGCAGCCAGGTCGAAGTTTCGGCGCCCGAATACACGCCGAGCTCACCGCCAAGCACGAAGCGCTCTCGAAGGCGCAGCTCGATACGGCGCACGCGGTCGGCCTGCATCATTGGCAGCCCGCACGAGACGCGAATTCCTTCGGCCGTTTTTGCGAGTGTTTGCAGGCGCGCGTCGGCGTCGATAATGGGGGCGACACGAGCCTTGTACACTGTGCGTTCGAGCGGAGTCATATCTTGTTCGATGCCGTTTCGGAAGATGAGCGCGTCGGAATCGTGAACGACCGGATCGCCACCCAACGATGCAGAACCCACGGCGCTCTCGGTGCGCACGGCGCGTTGCTTTTCTGCCACATTTGCGACGCGCGTGGCGCCTACGCCTCCCGCAGAAAACGCAACGCGATTTTCTTCCGCAGTGCTTTCGGAATGAGCAGCACATCCCGTCTCGGCAACGGCTTCGGCGCCCGAAACCTGCCGAACCCGCGCGGCGCACGCAGAATCCGCACCATGCATGGCGTTCACGACGCTCACGACATCCGCCGCGCCAGCCGCAAGCTTCGCGGCAGGAACTACGCTCGCACGCGCGCCCGCAGATGCAGCCCCTCGATCGCGCGAAGACGCGGCTGAGAATACCACCCTGTGCACGCCATCGGAACCGCGATCGAGAATGTCGAGCATAGCCTCCCGGCCCAACCCGCGTGTTGCGGTGTACTCCGCAAGGGCTTCGAGCAGCTCGTCTTCGGTCGGCCTGCGCGCGCCCTGCAACGAATCTTCAAGCTTTCGATACGCCTTGATAATCGTGAAATACTTCCGCGCCTCGTGCTCGCTTCGAAGCGCGGTTTTCTGCGCATAGCACTCGCACAGGCGGCGCTCCACGGGTTTCTTGTTCGTCGAAACCCAGCTGTTCAGCACGTGGCCTTCCGACAAATCGAACTTGTCTATCGAGTCTTCCACGGCAAGGCGCACAGCGCGATGATACTCGGCGCCCAGGTCGTGCGCCTCAAAAAGTCGCCTGTACCCTTTCGTGGCCGCGTAAACGGCGTCGAGATGCGCCTCGATGAGGCACTCCCGCGCGAGACGGCCCGCGCGAGCAAGCAGCGCGAGATTCACTTCCGCATTGTTGTCGAGCCAATCTTCCGCAGTGCGCGGCGCGCCGTTTATTCGCTTCTCGGCAATAACGCGCGCATGCTCAAGGCCTTCCTGCAGCAACGCGTCGGAATATGGCAGCCCGCCCCATTCGGAGCACTGTTGTCCCAAAGCGCCTTGCTGCCTGCGCTGCGCGCGAACAGCCGCCCGATGGGCGCGGCGGCGAGCTTTGGCGTCGTCGGCAGCGGCGTCGGTAGTGGCGTCAGCCACGGCGGCGGCGTCAGCGTCGGCCGTGGCGC
>CAKUEV010000191.1 GCA_934646845.1 uncultured Slackia sp. | reverse complement strand
GTGCTGCGCTCTACAAAGCGTCGAAAGCCGCGGCCAAAAAGGCCGAAACCGACCCTGTATGGCGCGAGATCTTCGAATGGATCGATTCCGGCAACGACCATGACGGCGTCGACGCCGCGTTGCCCCTCATGTATGACAGCCTCGAAATTCTCGCCGACTACACATGCGACGCCGTGCTCACCGTGCTCGATGAGCCGCGAAGCATTATCGACGATGCCCTACGCGCTTTCGACGACGCCTCATCGCGCGCCGCAGGCAGCCATATTCCCGTCGACGGCCTCTATATACCAGCCCCGAAGCTCGATTTCGGAAGCAACCAGCGCTTCACGCTCGCATCCATCATGCGCGTAGGCGGCGTGCTCGATGCCGAGCTCCCCGTGAAGCGCACCGAAGTGGCAGGCGATTCCGAAAAGCTCCTCGCGCGCCTGCGAACGCTCGTCGAGCAGCATTACACGGTGGTTTTTTCGGTGCCGAATTTCCGCGCGCGCGAAGATATGAAACTCTTCTGTGTCGACAATTCGCTGCCCATGCACGAGATTCTTGACTCGACTCCCGACGAAAACGACGAGGCCGAACCCTCGCAAACGCTCACGCCCGCGCAGGCCAAACGCGCGAAATTGCTCAGCGACCACCCCTGGTGGCATCGCGACGTGCGCGCCCTGAAAAAAGGCGTGGTGAACATCGTTGACGTCGACATTCCCTTGGGCATGGTCATTCCCGCAGCGAAAATCGGCATGATTTCAATTCACGACACGCAAAGCCGTGGCTCGAGCGTGCGCAATCGACGCCATATCGACATCACGGAAGTCACCTTCCCGTTCAAACCGGGCGATTACGTCGTGCATGCAGTGCACGGCGTAGCCCTGTTCAAGGAAATCGTGCGTCAAGAAGTGTCGGGCGTCGTGCGCGACTACTTGCTTTTACAATATGCGGAAGGCGATGCGCTCTACGTGCCGGTCGAACAGCTCGACCGCGTGACGCGCTATGTGGGGCCGGAAGGCGCAAGCCCTCGTCTTACGCGCCTGAACACAAGCGACTGGTCGCGCCAGCTGAACAAGGCGAAGAAAGCCGCGAAGAAGCTCGCATTCGACCTCGTCGACGTATACACGCGCCGTGCGAGCGCGCAGGGCTTCCGCTATTCGCCCGATACGCCGTGGCAGCGTGAGATGGAAGAGTCGTTCCCCTATACGGAAACCGCAGATCAGCTTTCAGCCATCGCTGAAGTGAAGGCCGACATGCAGTCGCCCAAGCCGATGGATCGCCTCGTGTGCGGCGACGTTGGCTTCGGCAAAACCGAGGTCGCGCTTCGAGCGGCCTTTAAAGCCACGCAAGACAACAAGCAGGTCATGGTGCTCTGCCCGACGACCATTTTGGCGCAGCAGCACTACCAAACGTTCAAAGACCGTTTCGATGAATTCGGCGTAACCGTCGAGGTACTTTCGCGCTTCCGTTCGCCGGCAGAAATGAAGACGGCGCTCGAAGGGTTCGAGAAAGGGACCGTGCAGGTGCTCGTCGGCACGCATCGATTGCTTTCGCGCGACGTAAACCCGCACGACCTGGGCCTCGTCATCATCGATGAAGAGCAGCGATTCGGCGTGCAGCACAAAGAACAGCTCAAGAACCTGCGCGAACAAATCGACGTGCTCACGCTTTCGGCAACGCCCATTCCGCGCACCATGCAAATGAGCCTTTCGGGCGTGCGCGACATGAGCCTCATTCTTACGCCGCCGGGCAACAGGCGCCCCGTCGAAGTGCACGTAGGCGAATGGGACGTCGATGTCGTAAGCGACGCCATTCGCCGCGAGCTGCATCGCGGGGGACAGGTGTATTACGTGAGCAATCGCGTGCGCACAATCGAAGAAGCCGTCCGTCGCGTGCAAGAAGCCGCTGGCGAAGCGCGCATCGGAGTGGCGCACGGCCAAATGGGCAAAGAAGAGCTCGAACGCGTGATGGAAGACTTCAGCGCGGGCGAGATTGATGTGCTCGTCGCCACCACGATTATCGAGAGCGGCATCGACAACCCCCATACCAACACGCTCATCATCGAAGATTCGCAACGCCTCGGCCTCGCACAGATGTACCAGCTCAAAGGCCGCGTGGGACGCTCGAACAGACAGGCGTACGCCTATTTCATGTTCCCCGAGCACGTGAGCCTTACCGAAGAAGCGCAGCAACGCCTCGAAGCGATTAACGAGCACGCCGACCTCGGCAGCGGCATGCGCGTAGCCATGCGCGACCTCGAGATTCGAGGAGCAGGCGACCTTCTTGGCGCGGAGCAAAGCGGCAACATGTCGGCCGTCGGCTTCGATTTGTTCGCTCAAATGATCTCGAGCGCCGTTGATGCGGCGCGGGCTGGCGAGGGCGCGGCAGATTCCTTGCCGCCAGCCCTTTCCGACATAACAGTGAACATTCCCGTGCATGCCTACGTCGCGGAGGAATACATCCCCAATACAGACGAGCGCGTCTTGCTCTACAGGCGCCTGGCCTGTGCCGATACGCTGAGCGCTGTCGACGACCTGCGCGAAGCCACGCGCGCAGCGCACCCCGATATGCCCGAAGCGTGCGAAAACATGTTCCTGCGCTCAAAGATTCGCGCATGGGCCAACGAGGTCGGCGTAAAGATCATTACCGTCGTTGGCGGCAAGCTCGCTGTCGAGCCCATCGCCGTGCCCGACAGCACCATGACGCCGCTTCGTCGCGAAGGCGCCCGCTATATCGCCCAAACGAAAAAGCTCCAGGTTCCCATGAAGCATTTCGAGAGCGACCAATCGGAAAACCTCATGGAAGCCATATGGGAATTCCTTTTCAGCCTCAAGCCGATCGATTCGGCGGGACTGCCGCTTGACGCCCCCGACAACGCCCCCGGGAAAAAGGCGGCAAACCCCGCTGCGACGCGCTCCGGCAAAACGATTGCGTCGAGCGAACGAAGGACAAGCACCGCAAGCGCGACCCCCAAACGACGCGCGACGGGCAATGAGGCGTCAAGCGCCCCCGCAAAGGGAAAGCCGAAAGCAACGAACACCTATGTCGGAGGCGCGCGCGTCACTCGCAAGCCAAAGGTGAAGCTCAATATTCCCACGCCGCCGAAAAACCCCTCGGCACCGGCTACGGGCGATGGCCGCCCCGTGCCCTTCACGCCCGACCGACCCGCAATTGCCCCCGATGGAAGACCGGCGTCAAACGGAACGCGCGCACGGGGAAGCAGGACGAGAGGCGCAAACCGCCGATGACGCAACGAAGAGCAAACGAGACGAAAAAGAAGCCTGCGACGAAGGCATCCTCTTCATCGCAGGCTCGGCGAAACGCGCGCGGCGCAACGACAAAAGCGCGCCGCGCTCGCACATCGGCCGTTCAAGCCGCACCTCCGTCGAGGAAGAAGTCATCAAGCACACAAGGCCAGACAAAACCTAAGACAAAAACGACTGCATCCAGGATAAAGGCCGCCACACAGAGCACGACCCATGCGAAGTCAAAGACGATTTCAGCAAATCGAAACGCGCAGAGGAAATCATCAACAAGAAATCGAGCGACCAAAAAGCGAACAACAAAGCAGAAGCGCACCCTGCTCGCCGCAGCGTATGACGCGATAAGCGCCGCTGGAACGTTCATCGGCCACTATTCCAAGCGCGTCATGCTCGCCTTCGTGGTCGCCCTTGTGCTCGCCGTTGGCGCCATTGGAACCGCGGTAACCACCGAAGCCCGCATCCAAGCCGACCTCGACGGCCTGCCAAGCTACATCACGGAAGACATGGTCTCGGAGGCGCGGTCGATGCAGGCGCATTACGGCCATCCCGCGGGCTGCACGATTGCCCAAATCATCGCGGAAAGCTCGTATCAGGGAGACTTATCGCAGCTCGCCGAGGAAGATCACAATCTCTTCGGCATGAAATGGGCGAACTCGTTCGCAGGATGCGATGGGGTAGTGGGTCCTGCAAATTGGGACACCAACGAGGAATACGATGGAGAATTCGTCCAAATCAACGATGCGTTCATCGAATTCAAAAGCGACAAAGCTTGCATCAAGTTTCGTTCCACAGTGTTCCTGCAATCTTCAACGTACGCCGACAACGCCCTTATAC
>CAKUEV010000190.1 GCA_934646845.1 uncultured Slackia sp. | reverse complement strand
GTGTAGAGGCGGCGTCAATCGTTCTTGGCTTCGGAAGGCTCAGCATGCGTGCGTCCAAGACCACAGTCGGCTACCGCTCGCTTCGCTCGCTATGCGCCGCCTTGGCGGTGTTTCACTCGAGATAAAGAGCATACGTGAACACCGACGGTCTCGGACGCACGCATGCTGAGCCTTCCGAAGCTTATACATGTGGCCCCATCAGCGAAAAAGCTGATGGGGCCACATTCGTTTATGAGGCTGCGGTTGTGCTGCTCTTCGGTGCTTGGTTGCGCTAATGAATATGCTCGTGGACGCTGGGAAGTGACACGACGAAGCACGCTCCGCCGCCAGCCGCGTTGAACGCCTCGATGGTTCCGTCGTGGCCTTCAACAATGCCCTTCACGATGGAAAGGCCCAATCCCGTGCCGCCGGTGTTGCGTGCGCGGGAATTGTCGCCGCGATAGAAGCGCGTGAACAAAAGCTTCGGGTCGATATCGCCAAAACCTGGGCCGTCGTCGATGACGCTGATGACCGATTTGTCGGCCAAGCCCGCAAGGCGAATGGTTACGTGCCCGCCTTCGCCCACGAAGCGGCTCGCATTGGCGACCAGGTTGTAAATGACCTGCTGAAGGCGATCGGGATTGCCCAACACGTCGGGCGCTTCGCCTTCGATTTTCAGCTCTGCGCCGTTTTCCTCGAAAATCGGATTCATCGCATCAGCTACGCGTTCGGCGATGTCATGCAAATTCACGCGTTTCATAATGACCTGGTCGGTGCCTTCTTCAATATGCTGAAGGGTGAGCAGATCATTCGAAAGGCGCGTAAGGCGCTCCGACTCGTTGATGATGGTTTGGCAGAAGCGCTCGCGCAGCGCGGGCGGCATGTCGGGGTCCATAAGGGTTTCGGCGTTGCCGCGAATGGCCGTAAGCGGCGTGCGCAGCTCGTGGGCCACGTCGCTAATGAAGCGTGTTTGTCGGTTTTCCTGCACGGAAAGGTCGCTCATCTGGGCTTTTGTTTTTGCGCTCAGGGCAACGAAGTCTTCGGCGAGCTTGTCGGCCTCGTAGAGCTTGCCTTCCGGCTTAATATCGACGCGCGCATCTCCGTGAAGGATCGCCTGCGCGCGCACGTGCAAATCGGTAAGGGGTTCGGCCAGGTAGTGACCGATGACGAGGCTCAACGTGAATGCGAACGTCGCGCCCGCAAATAGGAACCAGAGCAGCAGGCCTATATCGGGAATGCCGAAAATGCACACCAGGAAAAAGGTGAGTATCGAAGCCGCCACGGCGAAAATAGTGGCCAAAACGGCATAAAACGATTGAAGGCGCCTCATAATGACGCGCCTTTCGTCGGCGGCGCTGTGCGTAAGTCATTCATCGTGAAAGGGCGCCTATGCTTTCAGGCGGTAGCCGTAGCCGCGCACGGTTTCGATGATGCTCGGGTCGAAGCCGGCTTGCGAGATTTTGTCGCGTAGGCGCTTGATATGCGTGTCGACCGTCTTCGTTTCGGTGATGTATTCCCAGCCCCAGGCTTCGCGCAGCAAATCTTCGCGGGTCACGACCTTGCCTGCGTCTTTCATAAGGGCGGCGAGCAGTTCGAACTCGCGTGGGGTCAAATCGATGGGGCCATTGGGGCCAACGGCCGTGTGGCGGTCTTCGTCGAGCGTGATTCCGGCAGCCACGAGTGCACCGCTATCGGGAGCCTCGAGGGTGCCGCGGCGAAGTAGAGCGCGAACGCGGGCGATGAGCTCGCGCACGCCGAAGGGCTTGGCCAGGTAGTCGTCGCCGCCGATTTCGAGGCCGACAACCTTGTCGAGCTCGGTATCGCGTGCCGAAAGGAAGAGCACGGGCGCCGTGGTGCGGCTGCGCAGGCGGCGGCACAGCTCATAGCCGTCCATGCCGGGCAGCATAATGTCGAGCACGAACAGGTCGTAATGCTTGCGCGTCGCCTGCTCGAGCGCGTCTTCGCCGTTGTTGGCGACATCAACTTTGAATCCCTCTTTCATGAGGGAGTAAGAAACGAAGTCGGTAATGGACTGCTCGTCGTCGACGACGAGGATCGAGGCGGCTTCTTCGGTCATGGTGCCGCTCCTTTCGTGCTGGGGTTGTTCGTGGACGCAATCGCGCCCGTTCAGCTACCCGAATCATAGCACGCCGCATGCCCCAACATGCTCGTTCACCATTCGGTTGACGCGCTGTAAGATTGGCGTTTCGCGTCAGTTGATTTCGTTGCTTGCGCGATTGCGGCGTGTGCCCGTTTCGGCCTCGTAGCGAAAACATGGGGTTTCGCACGGCCGCGTTGCCGCGTTGCCGCGCGAAAGTCGCACTTCTCCTGGGTTTCGCACTCCCGCTCGCTCCTTTCGCCCGCGCTTTCGGCTCGTTCGCAGCGGCCTTGTGCCGTTTCCCTGCGAATCTGCGCCGAGTTCGTGGCGCGGGACTTTGTGTGCGCGGCCGTCGTTACAATGGGCTTTGTTGCGATAAGAGAAAGCCGCAGGAAGAAAGGGCCCGACGTGCTGACTGACATTGAAATTGCCCAAGCTGCAACCCCCGAGAAAATCACCGTGATCGCCGAGCGTGCTGGCGTGCCCGAGAAGTATCTCGAGCAATACGGCAACTACAAGGCGAAGGTCGACTACAACCTGCTTACCGACGAGGCTCATACTCCCGGCAAGCTCGTGCTGGTTACGGCCATTAACCCCACGCCGGCGGGCGAAGGCAAAACGACCACCACGGTCGGCTTGGCCGACGCCATGCGTCGCATTGGCAAGAACACCCTGGTCGCGCTGCGCGAGCCGTCGCTCGGCCCCGTGTTCGGCATTAAGGGCGGCGCGGCTGGTGGCGGATACGCCCAGGTCGTTCCCATGGAAGACATCAATCTGCACTTCACGGGCGACTTCCACGCCATTGGTGCTGCGAACAACCTGCTTGCCGCTATGATCGACAACCACATTCACCAGGGCAACGCGCTCGGCTTCGATGTGCGCCGCATCACGTGGAAGCGCGTAGTCGACATGAACGATCGCCAGCTGCGCCACATCGTGTGCGGCATGGGCGGCAAGGCTTCGGGCGTGCCCCGCGAGGACGGTTTCGACATTACCGTCGCTTCCGAGATCATGGCGATCTTCTGCCTGGCTACGAGCATTTCCGACCTCAAAGAGCGCCTGGCCCGCATCGTCGTTGGCTACACGCGCGCCGATGAGCCCATCACTGCTGGCCAGCTGAATGCCCAGGGTGCCATGTGCGCGCTCCTGAAAGACGCGTTGAAGCCGAACCTCGTGCAAACGCTCGAAGGCACGCCGGCATTCATCCATGGCGGTCCCTTCGCGAATATCGCCCATGGCTGCAACTCGATCATCGCCACGCGCATGGCCATGGCGCTGGGCGATTACACCATTACGGAAGCCGGTTTCGGCGCCGACCTTGGTGCTGAGAAATTCCTCGACATCAAGTGCCGCTTGGCGAACCTGAAGCCCGATGCGGTTGTGGTTGTCGCGACCGTTCGTGCGCTCAAGAATCACGGCGGCGTGCCGAAGGCCGCGCTGAACGAAGAAAACCTCGAGGCGCTTGAGGCGGGCCTTCCGAACCTGCTGCAGCACGTGGAAAACATCACCACGGTGTACAAGCTTCCCTGTGTGGTCGCTATCAACGCGTTCCCGACCGACACGAAGGCCGAGCTCGATTTGGTCGAGGCCAAGTGCAAGGAGCTCGGTGTGAACGTGGCCCTTTCCGAAGTGTGGGCCAAGGGCGGCGAAGGCGGCGAAGAGCTGGCTCGCGAGGTTGTGCGCCTGTGCGAGAACGGCGACGATGAAGGCCGCAGCGCCGAGACGTTCGAGTTCGCCTATGGCGACGAGGGCGGTATCGCCGAGAAGATCGAGGCCGTTGCGAAGAAGGTGTATCGCGCCGACGGCGTCGACTTCACGCCTGCCGCGAAGAAGCAGATCAAGCACCTGGAGTCCATGGGCTTTGGCGAGTTCCCGGTCTGCATGGCGAAGACCCAGTACAGCTTCAGCGACGACCAAACCCTGCTTGGCGCGCCGCGCGGCTTCCGCATCACGGTGCGCGAGGTGAAGGTGTCGGCTGGCGCTGGCTTCGTGGTGGCGCTCACGGGCAATATTATGACGATGCCCGGCTTGCCGAAGCA
>CAKUEV010000189.1 GCA_934646845.1 uncultured Slackia sp. | reverse complement strand
CCTATGTGGCGCTTGCGGGTGCAGGCGATTACGCTGGCGCCATCGGCATGATTCGCAAAGACAACCCGTTTCCCACGGCATGCGCCTATGTGTGCGAGCACCCGTGCGAGAACCGTTGCCGCCGTACGCTTATTGATGCCCCTATTAACATTCGCGGCATCAAGAAGTTCGCGGTCGACCAGCTCGCCGCCGACAAAGTGGCAACGCCCGTGCCGGCTGCCGCCACGGGCAAGAAAATCGCCATCGTCGGCGCAGGCCCGAGCGGTCTTACCTGCGCTTACTTCTGCGCGCTCGTGGGTCACGAGGTGCACGTGTTCGAGATGCGCAAGCAGCTCGGCGGCATGATGCGCTATGGCATTCCTGCTTACCGTTTCCCGCGAGAGCGCCTCGATGAAGACGTGCGCGCCATTGTCGATGCGGGGGATATTACCGTGCATACCGAGACGCGTATCGATGCCGATGGCATGAAGAAGCTTTCGGCTGAATACGATGCGGTGTATGTGGCGATTGGTGCGCAGGGCGGCAAAACGCTGCGTCTCGATGGCGCAGACGCGCAAGGCGTGATGAGCGCGGTCGATTTGCTCACGAAGATCGGCGATGGTGAATATCCCGATTTCACGGGCAAAAACGTGGTGGTCATCGGTGGCGGCAACGTCGCCATGGACTGCGCCCGCACCAGCGTTCGCGCCGGTGCGGCGAGCGTGACGGTTGCGTACCGCCGTCGCCTGGAAGATATGACGGCCCTTCGCGCCGAAATCGATTCTGCGATGCAGGAAGGCGTCGAGATGATGACGCTTCAGGCGCCCGATCACATCGAAGTCGAAGATGGCCATGTGGCGGCGTTGTACACGCAGCCGCAGTTCATCGGCCCGGTGAAGCGCGGCCGCCCTGCGCCGCAAACCGCCGACAAGCCGCTTGTGCGCATTCCTGCCGACGTGGTGCTTATCGCTGTGGGCCAAGATATCGAAAGTGCGCCGTTCGAAGAGGCGGGCATGCAAGCTGACCGCACCTATTTCGAGGCCGACGATGGCTTGAAGTCGGTCGGAGCGCTCGACAACGTGTTCGTGGGCGGCGACTGCCAGGTTGGTCCGAAAACGGTGATTATCGCCATTGGCGCCGGCAAGGTTGCCGCGCGCAATATCGACGATTTTCTCGGCTTCGATCACGAGCTCGATTGCGGCGTCGCCGTGCCGCCCGCTGCTGCGAATTGGCGCACGCCCTGCGGCCGCGTGAATATCGTGGAACGCCCGGCGCGCGAGCGCAAGGGCGACTTCGATGCCGTCGAGGTTGAAATGACGGCTGAAGAGGCGTTCCAGGAGGCACGCCGCTGCCTGCGTTGCGACCATTACGGTTGCGGAGTTCTCGACGAGGGAAGGGTCCAATATGTGTAAGGTTACCATCGACGGCATTGCCGTTTCGGCTCCCAAGGGCTCGACTATCCTCGATGCAGCGAAACTCGCCGGCGTGGACATTCCCACGCTGTGCTTCATGAGGGAAATCAACGAAATTGGTTCGTGCCGCGTATGCGTGGTGGAAGTTGAGAGCCAGGAGGCACTGGCCGCCGCGTGCAACACGCCCGTTTTCGATGGCATGGTGGTGCGCACGGCAACCCCGCGCGTCATCGCGGCGCGTCGCTCCAATGTTGAAACCATTTTGGCAACCCACCGCAGCGAATGCACCACGTGCAAGCGCAGCGGCACCTGCGCCCTGCAAGCCGTGGCGAACTCGCTCGGCGTTGCCGATTTCGATCGCGACCCCGAATATGCGTTTGAGGAATGGGACGAGAGCTTCCCGTTGCAGCGCGACGCAACCAAATGCATCCGTTGCATGCGCTGCGTGGCGGAGTGCGCGAAAGTCCAGCATTGCGCTGTGTGGGAAGTTGCTGGCCCTGCTGCGCATCGCGGTGTGCGCGTCGCGGGCGGCGTCGACATCGCCAGCGCGAACTGTGCTCTGTGTGGCCAGTGCGTCACGCATTGCCCCACGGGCGCGCTTACCGCGCGCGACGACACGTCCAAAGTGCTCGATGCCTTGGCTGACCCCCAAGTAATAACCGTGGTTCAGGTTGCGCCCGCCATCCGTTCGGCATGGGGTGAAGGCGTGGGGCTTTCTCGCGACGAGGCAACGCAGGGCCGCATGGCTTCCGCGCTGCGCGCACTTGGGTTTGACTACGTTTACGACACCGATTTCGCGGCAGACCTCACCATTATGGAAGAGGCCAACGAATTTATTGAGTGGATTAAAGAAGAAAAGCCGCGGCCGATGTTCACGAGCTGCTGCCCGGGTTGGGTGCGTTTTGCCAAGCAGCATTATCCGCAGTTCGTAGGCCAGCTTTCCACGAGCAAGTCTCCGCATGAGATGCTCGGCGCAACCGCGAAGGCGCTTTTGAGCGAGCAGGCTTCTGAACAAGGAAAACGCGTATTCGTCGTGTCGGTTATGCCCTGTATCGCCAAAAAATACGAGGCGGGCGTGCCTCAGCTTTCGAGCGACGCGGGCCAAGACGTCGACGCGGTTATCACCACGCGCGAATTCGACCGCATGCTGCGTATGTTCAACGTGAACTGTGCGGCGCTCGCCGAGAGCGACTTCGACGACCCGCTGGGCACTTCGACCGGCGCCGGCACCATTTTCGGACGTACGGGCGGCGTTATGGAGGCGGCGCTTCGTTCGGCGGCGTTCTTCCTCACGGGCGAAAAGCCCGATTTCGAGACATGCGACACCACGGCGGCCACGCCCGAAAAACCCTGGGTCGATAAAACGCTTGAAATCGCCGGCATGAAACTGCATATAGCCATTGCCAGCGGCTTGGGCAACACCGCGAAACTGCTCGACGCGCTCGATGCGGGCGAGGCCATTTACGACTTCGTCGAAATCATGGCGTGCCCGAGCGGTTGCGTGGGCGGCGGCGGCCAGCCCATCGCCTTCAACTGCGAGCTCGCTCGCGAACGCGCCGGCGTGCTCAACTCGCTCGATGGCGCCGACGTGCTGCGCTACTCGCATGAGAACCCCGATATCAAGACGCTCTACGAGCGCTTATACGACCATCCTCTTTCCCAGAAGGCTGAGGAATTGCTGCATACCAATCAGGCTGAGTGGGATATCTAATATGCCAACGACTTTCGACATGGGCACGTTTTCGTTGCTAGCGGACATGCTCGAGAACGACCATGCCTTGAAGTTGGAGGAATACGAGTGGCTCATCGCTCGGCGCACGCCCGCGATGGCCGCTGAGCTTGCGCGTCGTGCCGTTGCGGCGCGCAAGCTTGTGTATGGCGATGCGGTGTTCACGCGCGGGCTCATCGAGGTGTCGAGCTGCTGCAAGAACGATTGTTTCTACTGCGGTATTCGCCGCTCGAATGGGGCCGCGCGTCGCTATCGCCTTTCCGCCGATGAGATTGTCGAATGCGCGCATGCGGGTTACGACCTGGGCTTTCGCACCTTCGTTTTGCAGGGTGGGGAAGATTCGTTCTTTTCCGACGACGTGCTGTGCGGCGTGGTGTCTCGCATTCGCGAGGCGCACCCCGATTGCGCGGTTACGCTTTCGTTCGGGGAGCGCAGCCGGAAAAGCTACGAGCGGCTGTTTTCAGCGGGTGCCGAGCGCTACCTGCTGCGCCATGAAACCGCGAGCCGCGAGCTGTATGCGCAATGGCATCCGGCCGATATGTCGTTCGACGCCCGCATGCGCTGCCTTTCCGATTTGCGCGAGATTGGTTACGCGGTGGGCGTGGGCTTCATGGTTGGCGCTCCGTTCCAAACCGCGGCGGACCTTGCGCGCGATTTGCAGTTCATCGAACGATTCCAGCCCGAAATGTGCGGCATTGGCCCGTTCGTGCCGCATCATGCAACGCCGTTTGCGGCGTATGGGGCGGGCACGGTGGAGCTTACGTGCTACCTGCTCTCGATCATCAGGCTCGTTAAGCCCAATGTGCTTCTGCCTGCGACTACGGCTCTGGGCACTATTGCGCCTGATGGGCGGGAACAGGGCATTCTTGCGGGGGCGAACGTGGTGATGCCGAACCTTTCGCCGATGGCTCATCGCAAAGACTACGACCTGTACGACAACAAGATTTGCACAGGCGAGGAAGCGGCGGAATGCCGCGGATGTTTGGGCGCGCGCATGCTTT
>CAKUEV010000188.1 GCA_934646845.1 uncultured Slackia sp. | reverse complement strand
CTTCGATGCTCTTCCGCGCAAACGAATCGACGCCGCCCTCGCTAGAATCGACAGCCATAAGCGCCCTCGGCCTGGGTTTTGCCGCCGTCGTGGCATAATCGATGGAAGAAACGGCACGAGCCCTAAGGCGAAGGAAATCATGCAGAACATCGACCACATCGAAGTACGCGGCGCGCGCGTGCACAATCTGAAGAACGTGAACGTGGACATTCCGCTCGGCGAACTCGTGGGCATTGCGGGCGTATCGGGTTCGGGCAAAAGCTCGCTCGCGCTCGGCGTGCTCTACGCCGAAGGCTCACGCCGCTACCTCGAAGCGCTTTCGACCTACACGCGACGCCGCATCGCGCAAGCCGGCAAAGCCTCGGTCGACGACGTTCGCTACGTGCCCGCGGCGCTCGCGCTGCACCAGCGCCCAGCGGTGCCAGGCGTGCGTTCCACGTTCGGCACTTCAAGCGAGCTTTTGAATAGCCTGCGCCTTCTGTTCTCGCGCGTCGGCAGCCACGTATGCCCGCACTGCGGCGAACACGTGCCGCCAAGCCTTAATGTTGCCGCCGAACTGCCCATCCCATGCCCGCATTGCGGCAGCAAATTCTTCGGCCCTGGCGCCGAGTCGCTCGCGTTCAACAGCGAAGGAGCCTGTCCAACCTGCAGCGGAACCGGCATTGCGCGCACCGTGAACCGCGCCGCGCTCGTGCCCGACGAAAGCAAGACCATCGACGAGGGCGCCGTGGTGGTATGGGGCACGCTCATGTGGGACCTCATGAAGCAGGTGTGCGGCGCTATGGGCGTGCGCACGAACGTGCCGTTTTGCGAGCTCACAGCCGCCGAGCGCGACATCGTCTTCAACGGGCCGGCCGAGAAGAAGCACATCCTCTACAAGGCGAAGAAGGGCGAGAACTTCGCCGAACTCGACTTCACCTACTACAATGCCGTGCGCACCGTGGAAAACTCCCTCGCCAAGGCGAAAGACGAGAAGGGCTTGCGCCGCGTGGCGAAATACTTGACGGAAGGCCCCTGCCCCGACTGCGGCGGCACGCGCCTGTCCGCGGCCGCGCGCGAACCAATCGTTCGCGGCATCAATCTGGCTCAGGCGACGAAAATGACACTCGATGAAGCGGTGACGTGGGTGGCGAGCGTGCCCGCAAGCCTTCCCGATGAGATGCGTCCCATGGCGAAATCGATTTGCGAATCGTTCGAAAGCACGGCTCGTCGCCTGCTCGAGCTGGGCTTGGGTTATTTGTCGCTCGACCGAGCAGGCGCGACCCTTTCCACCGGAGAGCGCCAGCGCGTGCAACTCGCGCGCTCGGTGCGAAATCGCACCACAGGCGTGCTGTACGTGATGGACGAGCCTTCTATCGGTTTGCACCCCGCCAACATCGACGGGCTTTTAGGCGTCATGCGCGACCTGATCGCCGACGGCAACTCGGTAGTGATGGTCGATCACGACACGCGCATCCTTCGCGCGGTCGACCATCTTGTCGAAATGGGCCCCGAAGCAGGCGCTCGCGGCGGCGCCTTGGTAGCGCAAGGCTCGGTTGAAGAAGTTGCAAACGATTCCGAATCAATTATCGGCCCCTATCTTTCGGGGGCTGCGCGCGTTGCAGCCCGGCCGAAAACACCCGCGGAGCAGATGTTTGACCTGGGGCGCATTCATCTTGAATCAAGCGGGCTGCACACCGTGAAGCCCTTTTCGATCGACATTCCCAAAGGCCGGCTTATTGCCGTGACGGGTGTATCGGGCTCGGGCAAAACGACGCTCGTGCTCGAAACGCTCATTCCCGCACTCGCCGCGGCGGCGGCAGGCGAAACGCTTCCCGAGCACGTCATCGCGATTGAGGCCGAGGGCATTCGTCGCGCGAGCCTCATCGACGCCACCCCCATTGGCATTAACGTGCGCTCGACGGTCGCCACGTATTGCGGCGCGCTCGACGATATGCGCCGCGCATACGCGCGCACCGATTTCGCGAAAGCGGCAGGGCTGAAGATGGGCGATTTCTCGTACAACACGGGAAGCCTACGCTGCGCTACCTGCGACGGCACGGGGCAAATCTCGCTCGACGTGCAATTCCTGCCCGACGTCGACATCGCTTGCCCCGATTGCCGAGGGTCGCGCTACGGAACCGCTGCCGAAAAAATTCGCCGGCCCGAAAAAGGCGCGCCCGACGACCAGGCGCTCAGCTTGCCGCACCTGCTCGCGCTTTCCGTTGACGAGGCCCTTCCGCATGTAGCCGACGTCAAGAAGGCACACGAAAAGCTGCAAACCCTGCATGACCTGGGTCTGGGATATCTCACACTCGGCGAAGCCACGCCCGCGCTTTCGGGCGGCGAGGCACAGCGCCTGAAACTTGCAAGCGAGATGGGCCGCGGACAGGCCGATGCCGTGTTCGTGTTCGACGAGCCCACCATCGGCTTGCACCCGCGCGACGTGGAAACGCTCCTCGGCGTATTCCAACGCCTCGTTGAGCGGGGCGCTACCGTGGTGGTAGTCGAGCACGATCTCGATTTCATCGCGAACGCCGATTACGTGATTGACATGGGTCCACAGGGCGGCAAAGCGGGCGGACGCATCGTGGCATGTGGCACGCCCGAGGAAATCGCCGCAAACCGAGAAAGCATCACAGGTCGCTATTTGGGAATCTAAGGCGCAACCGCCGCGACGGCGCCTTAGACAAAGCTTGGCGGTTCGCAGAATCTTCTTTAACCCTTCCGCATTGCGCGTTTCTTTGCAGCAGGAATGCTAGAATCGTGGGAAAAGAACAGCTTCGCGAAATCGTAGCTGAAGCAAATACTTTCTAGCACGGCGCCACACCGGCCCGTTCGCAGCATCAATCGCGAACGGGCCCGATTGGGTCAAAGCGGAAGCTGCGTCGAGCCTTCCGCAAAAACCCTTTCGCCGCGACAACGAGCACTTGGAGGTCACAAATTGGTTCGAATCATCACCGACTCAACCTCGTCCATTCCCCAGGACATTCGCGCCGAACTCGGCATCGAAGTCACCTCGCTCATCATCAATAGGAATGGCGAAGAGCTCGTCGAATCGGAAACCGACCTCGATGCCTTCTATAAAGATATCTACGAAATGGCCGACAACATTCCCACCTCGAGCCAGCCGCCCTTGGGCAAGGTTCGCGAAGTTGTCGAAAGCATCGCGAAAACGGGCGACGAAGTGCTCGGAATCTTCATCAGCAGCAAAATGTCGGGCACGTTCGAAAGCTTCGTCCACACGGCTAAAGAGGTCAAAAACGACCTCCCTAACTTCCGTTTCGCCGCCATTGACAGCATGACCAATTGCATGGAGATGGGCTGGCCCGTTATCGCCGCCGCGAAAGCCGCCAAAACGGGCGCCGGCCTTGACGACTGCATTCAGGCGGCGAACGCAAGCCTGCATTCCACGCGATTCGTGTTTGCTCCCGAATCGCTGCTGTTCCTGCAGAAGGGCGGCCGCATCGGAAAAGCCGCCGCGCTCATCGGCAACATGATCAGCCTCACGCCCGTGCTCACCGTAAACGACGGCGAAGCAAGCACCTTCTCGAAATGCCGCACGCAGAAAAAAGCTCTTGCGAAAATGCTCCAGGTGCTCGGCGAAGATACGGCACCGAGCGGCCTTAAGAATCTCGTCGTCCACTACATCGGCAGCAAAGCGCCGGCCGTGCAATGGGCCGAAGAGAAGGTGGCGCCATTCATCGGGTTCATGCCCCGTGTTGTGCCGGCGAGTCCCGTCATTGGCGTGCACGTCGGTCCTGCCATGGGCATCGCGTATGAATGCAACGCTCCCATTCCGAACAAATTCCACAGCAGCGAACCGGAAATCATCGTATGCTAGCGATCGCGCCGCATAAACGCGGCGCGATTTTTCTGTCGGCGGTTGATGGGAACGCCAGCCGCATCCAAAACAGTCTCGAAACAAAGGGCGCTGGCATTCGAAGAGTGCGCGAGCAACGGCTCGGTTGAATCTGAAAAGACTGCAGAAAAGCGGCCTGCGAACTGGGCATATTCTGAACAATCGCTTGCTAGCCGAGAAAGACGCGAACAATAACGAAGACGGCGGGAATGTGCGAACGCGGTTCAACCGAACGGAAGGGCTATCGAATCGATCGAGGAGCGGACGACGCGTCGAATGCCCACCACCGA
>CAKUEV010000187.1 GCA_934646845.1 uncultured Slackia sp. | reverse complement strand
TCCTCCATGTCGTCCACAAAGTCGGCCTGGGCGATTTCCGCAGCGGCGCGCACGCGTTCGGAATTCGGTTCGTCGGCGGCGTAGTCGACGTTTTCCTCAACCGTGCCGCTGAATAGAAAGGCCTTTTGAGGAACATAACCCAACTGGCTGCGCAGCGTATGCAGCGACAGGTCGCGAATATCGATGCCGTCGATGGTAATGGAACCCTCCGTCACGTCGGCGAAGCGCTCTGCGAGCTTAATCACCGTAGATTTGCCCGAACCGGTCGAACCGATAATGGCCGTGGTTTGACCGGACTTCGCGGTGAAGTCGATGTGTTCGAGCACGCAATCTTGCGAGCCGGGATACTTGAAGCTCACGTCGTTGAAGGCGATTTCGGCGCCGCCCGTGCGCGTGGCGAGCTCGTCGTCGCGGCACGCTTCCGGCGCAGGGTCGGCAATCGAGCTTTCCGTCTTCAGCACCTCGTCGATGCGCTGGGCGGCCACATCGGCGCGCGGCAGCATGATGGAAAGCATGCCGATCATGAGGAAGCCCATGATGATGACCATGGAATAGGTGATGAACGCGATAAGGTCGCCCGTTTGCAGCGTGCCCGCATCAACCGCGTGGCCGCCGAACCAAATAATGGCGACGGACACCAGGTTCATAATGAGCATCATGAGCGGCATCATGAACGTCATAACGCGGTTCGTGAACAGCTGCGTTTTCATGAGACGCAGATTCGCTTCGTCGAAACGCTCTTCTTCGTGCGATTCGCGGCCGAACGCGCGCACCACGGGAATGCCCGTGAGAATCTCACGCGACACGAGGTTCACGCGGTCGATGAGCTTCTGCATGATTTTGAACTTCGGCATCGCCACTTTCATGAGGAACAGCATCACCACGGCAATGGCGAGCACGGCGGCCACGATGATCCAGCCCATAGAGAGGTTCGTGCGGGCGATCATGATAATGCCGCCGATGGCCAAAATGGGAGCGTACAGAATCATGCGCAGCATCATGACCGACACCATTTGCACTTGCTGCACGTCATTGGTGCCGCGCGTGATGAGCGAGGCGGCCGAGAAGTTTTGGATTTCAGCGTCCGAGAACGACAGCACACGCTCGAACAGGCGGCTTCGCAAGCTGGCGCCGATTTTTGCCGCCGTGCGACTCGCGATGAAGCCCACGATTACGGCGATGACCATGCCGAGCGCGGCGAGGCCGAGCATTTTGCCACCCGTGGTGAGCAGGTAATTCATCTGCATGGCGTTCAGGTCGTAACCGAGCTGCTCGTATTCGGCCTTGGCGGCGGCAATCGCCTGCTGGCTCACGATGGAATCGGCCATGTCGCCCATCTGCGACTTCGCTTCATCGAGCATGGTTTGAACGTCAGATTTCTGCACCATGCCGGCGTCGTAAGCGGCTTTCAGCCGGTCAAGGTCCATGCCGGTTTGGTCGGCGTAATGCACTGCAACAAGCGGCATGGACATGGCATCGTCGAGCTCCGCACGATGCTCGCGGCCGAAGTCGGTGAGCTCGTAAGTGCCGTCGGATTGCTGGGCGTAGGAATCGGCAAATAGGCTTTCGTTCTGCTCGCTTTCCATAATGGCGACCAGGTCGTGCGTGCGCTCGGTGAGCGCATCGGTTGACGCATGCTCGACGCCCGATTGCTGAATGCCCACGTCAACGATGTCGGATGTGTAGTTCGGCAGCGACAAGTCGCAGAACGCCTGAACCGCGAGCAGCACCACAACGATCGCTACCGCGATTTTATGATTCGCGAAATTCTTGATTAGGCGCATGGCTCGCCACCTTCCTTTTCGCCGCAAAGGGCGTTGCCAGCAGCGGTATCCTTCCAGGGATGCGATTCTTCAAACTCGAGCATGCGGTTCACGATACGCACGAATTCGCGAGCGTCGTCTTCGCCCAAGAATTCGAGCATATGCATGAAACGCTCGTCATGCAGGCGGCGGCCTTCGTTTTCGAGCTCGTGGCCCGCATCGGTCAGGGAAATCGCGACGGAGCGAGAATCGCCCTCGCCGCGCTTGCGCACGATGAGGCCTTTTTCCTCAAGCGATTTGAGCGTTTGCGAAACCGCGCCCGGCGTCGCATGTGTGCACGCGGCAAGCATGCCGGGGCGCACAGCCTCGCCACGGGCTTCCATCATGGAAAGCATCATGAGCGTGTTGATCTCGCCACGCGTGATGCCCGGTGGCAACGGCGGTGTCGAGCGGCGTTGGCGCATGCGCTGCATCGTTTCAAACATTTCGGTGCGCAGCGCTTCCAAAGATTCGCTCATATCAACTCCTTTCGAATCTCGATTGTTTAGTTCCTAAATATTTAGCTTCTAAACAATATCGAACCTAAAAGGAATTTCAAGCGCTGTTACCTATATGTAGTCATTCGCTGAAAATGATTCATATTTTCAAGGCGATCACCCTGCCACGGTCGCCACGCCGAAATCGCCACGCCGTGGTCACCACGCCGGAATCGATCGCTACGCCATGGCCACCACGTCGGAATCGATCGCTACGCCATGGCCACCACGTCGGAATCGCTACGCCGCAGACGCTACGGCACGACCTCAGCGACGCGGCCGCTACGACACGATCGCTGCAGCACGACCGCTCCGCCGCAATCGCTATGTTTCGACCGTCACGACACGGCCGATACGATACGGCCAGCACGATATGACCGCTCCGCTGCAATCGCCGCGACACGGCAGCTACGGCGCAATCCATTTTTCTTCTGCGCGGAACGTATCGAGCAGCGTGTGGCCCGAACGCCATGCGAGTCGACCAGCTTGAGGATCGAGCGGCATGCGAGTCACCAGCATTCGGGTCAAGTGACATGCGGGTCAATCAGCATTCGGGTCAAGCGACACGCAAGTCGGCCACCATTCGGATCAAGCGACATGAGGATCAAGTGCTATGCGGGTCGAGCGGCATGTACGTCGAGTGGCACGAAAATCAAAGGCCACGCGACTCGAACGCCATGCAAATCGAACGTCATGCGGACCGAATGTCACGCGACTCACCCAGCATATGAATCGAACGGCATATGAACTTGCCAGAAAATGGCGCAATGGGGCCCGATTGCAGAAGACGACGACCTTGCTGGCAGAAAATGAAAGAAAGGGGCCTCGCTATCTACAGACTAAATCGAATTCCTTGATCACGACGCACCTGTGACCTGCGCTTTTGTCATGATGCGACCTATCACGAACGCCCGATTGCTCCTTTCGCAACGAATGATGGACTGCAATCGGGCCCCCTTGTGGCATTTCCTGACACCAGAGCGCAGAAACAGCGCAATCAGAATGCGCGGCAACCAGCGTCAAAGCAGCAACCAGCATCAGGCATTCAAAATGAGGCTGAAGCTTGGCCACGCACACCAGATATCCAAAATGCGGCTAGGTCGAACCATACACGCCAGGCATTCAAAATGAGATTGAAGCGCGACCATGCACGTCAGGCGTCCAAAAAGCAAGCGAGCCGAGGCGGCGTCGTGAGGAAACGCTGGCATCACAAATGCGCCATCGATCGACAGTCGAGAACACGCCGCTGCGCAACCATGAATGAGTTGCTGCGCGGTCAAGAATGCTTACGGATGCGCCGGGCTGCATCCGTACCGCAGTGAATGCGACCCGACGCAGTTTGCGCACCCTACCGCGCCAAGGGGGATTCCACAACGCACGAACGTTGCTCTAACCCACATGGCCGCACGCCTTTGCACCCCATCGCGCTAACGAGGACTCCGCAACCGCTGCCGGGCGGCGAGCATTCTTACCGCATATTCGCCTTAGCACCCCACCACGCCAACGAGGGCTCCAAACGCTCCGGAAAACAAAAAAGCCTGCTCTTGCGAACAGGCTTCAGATTTTGGATGGCGGGATGTACGAGACTCGAACTCGCGACCTCCGACGTGACAGGCCGGCGCTCTAACCAACTGAGCTAACACCCCGTGCTACACACGTGAGTTTGAAAAGGATGGCGGGATGTACGAGACTCGAACTCGCGACCTCCGACGTGACAGGCCGGCGCTCTAACCAACTGAGCTAACACCCCGTGCTACACACGTGAGTTTGAAAAGGATGGCGGGATGTACGAGACTCGAACTCGCGACCTCCGACGTGACAGGCCGGCGCTCTAACCAACTGAGCTAACAC
>CAKUEV010000186.1 GCA_934646845.1 uncultured Slackia sp. | reverse complement strand
TCGCCGATTTCTTCGGGATAGCCCACGCCTTTAAAGGCGCCCATGTTCTTGCCCGAGCTCGCGACGAACGCTCCGTCGATATGCGCGTTGATATAGAACACGCACTGCATGACGTATTCCTGCTCATCGAATTCGCCCAGCTCGAGCTCGTGGTGAGACGGGTGCGGCGTAAGGAAATAGCGCCAGGTGTCGGGCGGATTCTTGATCGCCTTCACCGTAGCGGTGGGAATGCGCTCCTGTTTTTCAGAGAGGAAGTGCTCGTTGAGATACGCTTCGGTATTCATGCGCGCTTCGTGGCTTTCATAGAGCACATGGAAGGCGTAGAAATCGGCGTATTCCGGATAAATGCCGTATGCGGCGAAGCCTCCACCCAGGCCATTGCTGCGATCGTGCATGAGAGCGATGGCTTTCAGAATGTCGCGGCCATCGTGACGCTGACCCGATTTGTCCATGATGCCGGCAATGGCGCATCCGGCGGGAATGCGCACGTCGCCCTCACGCAAGCCGCGGCTCTCGAGCGCACATGCGCGGGCGGCCGCCTGCTGCGGCGTTTCAGCATAATGCATGCTGCACCTCATTTCCCCCATTGGCCCAACCCGGGCAATTCCGAGGCGTGGCGGCCTCGTCGCGGCGAGCGCGTGGCGATGCGTCGGCCGCATGGGCTGGGTAGCGAATGTAGTGTTTCCAGGGTATGGGTGCAGCGTTTCACGAACGTGACACGCATGTTACAAGGAAGTGTAATGCGTGTTTCGAGGCGGTTAACGCCGCAGGACGGGCGAAGGTTCGCCACGCATCAAACACCAGTCTTCCCGCTCGCCATCGAACCCGGGGCATAATCCAAGTGAGACCCCCAGCAAAACAAAACGCGGCCCGCGGCGAGAATTCGCCACAGACCGCGTACTGCAATCAGTTGCCGCACGTTATTGCTTGCAGCGCTCTTCGACAGGAATGAATTCCACGCCTTCGTAGCCGAAAACGGCAGGGCCGACCGTAGCCAGACCTTCGGGCGTGCGCCACTGCGGCGCGCAAGGAATACCCAGCACGATGGCGCGGCAGCCATATTTCAAGGCCTCGCCTGTGATGGGCGTGAGCGTTTCGCTATCGAACATGGCGATAAGGTCGGGCGCAGTGCACACCACTTCCCCGTTGCGCTCGGCGATAAGGAATTCGTTCTGGAAACGCACGTCGAGCACGTCGCCCTTGTAGGCGTCCATGCCTTCCAAATGAACCAAACCGCGCGCAAACCCACCGATGGTGCGGCGCTCCACGTCTTCCACCTTGCCGCGGAACAACTCCACCGCACCAAGCGCTTCGCGCAATTCAGAAATGTCGTTGGAATGCTCATCGCGAGCGCGACGCAGAATGCGACCAACGTTTTCGCAGAGCGTATAGGTGCCGGCCACGCTGTGCGCCTTGGCCTCGGCGCCCGTCATGCCGTAGCACGCGAGCGAAATGTTGCCGCCCATTTCCACCGTGGCACCGCGGCACAAATCTTCGCCGCACTTATTCGTAGCCGCATGCACGAGCATCGTGTTGCCGCGCTCGTCAGCCACGCCAATAGGGCTTGCCGACTGCCCATACATCGACCACGTCACCATTTGCAACTCAGGGAATGCGCGGCCCATGCCATCGGCATCGAGCAGCGGAATATGGCGCTGCGCTGCAGGAAGCATAGGATGCAACGAGTTCCAGCCGCCCGCCTCGGAAGGAATGAGCGCATCGAAAGTATGTCCCACCTCGCGCTCAAGCGCCTCAAGCGCATAAACCGGCTCGGGGCCTGCAGGCACTTTTTCAACGAGCACCGTGGGCGCGCCAAGGCCCATCGATACGGCAACGCGCGCGTCATCGGGCAATTCATCGAGCGTAAGCAGCGGAATGGGCCCATTATCGGCCACGCACTGCTTCGCAATAAGAATGCCCACGTAGGGGTTACTCCCGCCGCCCGAGGCCATGACAGCAGCGCCCATGGCAATATCTTCGACTTCTTGTTCGCCCAAATATCTCACGGGGCGTTCCTTTCACTCCAATGCACTGTAGTGCTAAAGTATTTCGATAAAGAATAAGAGTTGGGCAAAGCCCAACTCAACTCGTCCGTCTTGCTTCGCCGCGGCGGGCATATCGACGACCGCGGTTTGCTATCGCTCGCCTGGCGGCATTTCAATTATATAGAAAAGGCAGATCTGAACGCCGACGGTCTAAGATAAGCCCGTCGCGACGAAGCGAGATGCCCCATCATTTCCAGAAGATTCGTTCGCACCAAGGGTCAGCGAGCATGGGCTCTGGCGAGTACAGCATTGAGGAAGTTTCCGACGCGGTTGTCCATTTCGCTTTAGACCGTCGGTGCTCAAACTTGCATTTCATTTCAATGTTAAGCACCGCCAGGCGGACGCATAGTAAAGCCGGAGGCGAAACGGTAGTCCGCCGTGGTCGTTGGCGAAACGGACGACCACGGCGGAAACGACAGCGACGATGAAAGCGATTAGATCTTCAAATCGCCGACAGCCTTCACGCGCACGCGGGTCGCATTGCCGGGCAGGTATGCCAACGGTACATCTTCCACTTCGACAATTTGAATCGAATCGGGATCGGCACCGGCCTTGATGGCCTCTTCGGTAGCCAAGCCCTTCGCAATCTCGAGCGTTTCAGCGCGACCAAGCTTGTCGAGCGAGAACACACGCTCGATTTGGCCCGATACCTGCGAAATCGCGCTGCCCACGGCATTGGCCTCGCCGAAGTTATTCGGCTTAAGCACGCGAGCCACACCTTCGAGCTCACCGGGAACCAAAATGGAGCCGCCGCCAACAAGGATAACGTCGATATCGCCCGCGCTCGTCTTCATGCGGTCAACGCAGTTTTCGACCATCTCGGTCATCGCAGCCTGGGCCTTCTTCACAAGCTCAGGGTCCAAATCAGCCACAAGCGCCGGGTCGCCCACGCCTTCGGCGGCACCCGCCGCAACCACGATGTCGGTCGCGGTAAGCGTTTGGCCGCCGAAGCACAGGGCTTCTTTCGTCACGCGGTAGCCCACCGAATCGGGGCCGACAGTCACGGTGCCGTCTTCGTGCTGGCGCACAATCGAACCGCCGCCAAGGCCGATCGAAATAATGTCGGGCATGCGGAAGTTCGTGCGCACGCCGCCGATTTCCACGGCAAGCATGCTCTCGCGCGGGAAGCCGTGCGTCAAAACGCCCAGGTCGGTGGTGGTACCACCCACGTCGACGACCACGGCGTCTTTCAGGCCCGTCAAAAACGACGCGCCGCGAATGGAGTTCGTGGGGCCGCATGCAATGGTGAGAATCGGGTAGCGCATGGCGTATTCAGCACTCATGAGCGTGCCGTCGTTTTGGCACAGGTACACTTCGGCATCGGTGATGCCCTCGCCCGCAAGAGCCGCAATGAAGCTCTCCGACGTGGTTTTCGCAACGTCGACAAGCGCCGCATTCAAAATGGTGGCGTTTTCGCGTTCAAGCAGGCTCACGCTGCCAATTTCGCTCGAGATGGAAATGGGAAAATCGTCGCCGAGCGCCTCGCGCATGATGGCCGCGGCGCGCTGTTCGTGGCTTGCGTCGACCGGGGAGAACACGCTTGTGATGGCAACGCTGTCGCACTCGCCCTTCACCTGGTTCGCGATACGGCGCAGCTCGTCCTCGTCAAGCGGCGCGATTTCGCGGCCGTCGAACTCATGGCCGCCGCCCACAAGGAACCATTGGTCGTTAATGGCCGCGCGCAATTCCGCCGGCCAGTCAATCATGGGCTTAATGGCGCGCGTTGCGGGCGCTCCAATGCGAATCACGGCAACGCGGTCGAGGCGCTTGCGCTCGACGATGGCGTTCGTGCAGTGCGTGGTGCCGAGCATCGCGTAGCCAATGCGGGCGCGATCGACGCCCTCGCCAGCAAGCACGGCTTCCATGGCATTCTTGATTCCACTCATAACATCTTCGGTCGTGGGGCTTTTTACGGCCGAGATGAGATTCAGATTCTCGTCGAGCACAACGGCGTCGGTATTGGTGCCGCCGACGTCGATGCCAATACGCCAGTCTTTGTTGGACATCGTATCTATCCCTTCATATATCTATGCCGACGCGAGCTTGCGTGACGCGTTGGAATTCGCGGGACAGTACTCCCGACCGCGGCCGTACGACCGTTTCACGAAATAC
>CAKUEV010000185.1 GCA_934646845.1 uncultured Slackia sp. | reverse complement strand
GCCTTGGCCGAACCGCCGCGCGGGTTGCGCGTGAAAAACGCGAACGTATTCGCGCCAAGGGAAAGCGCCGTGCGCCCCATGGCGGCAAAACCTTTCGAGGTAGACAGGTGGCATCCAATAGTGAGCATATTGCAACCTCCTTTACGCCTCGCGCACGAGCCGCTGATATCCTGTTCCCCATTCAACCATGGAATCTATCAGGGGCAGAAGGCTCTTGCCAACATCGGAGAGCGCATATTCCGTACGAATGGGCGTTTCAGGAATCACCGTACGAGTGACAAGACCCGCCGACTCCATTTCCTTGAGATTAGACGAGAGCACCTTTTGGCTGATGCCGGGAATGGCTCGCTGCAAGGCATTGAAACCATACGGTTGGGCGACGAGCTGCTGAATGATATAGATCTTCCATTTGTTGCCGAACAATTGAAAGCACGTGGCAACAGGACACGGGGGCAATTCTTCCTTGGTAAGCATGCCAATCCTTTCTCGCATATTCGCGGTACCACAATATCGGGCGAGGCTTTTCGCGCGGCCAAATCGCACCTGTCCACGAAGCGATTCCATTATCGCAGCCGCTAACGAAATTGCACCTACTTACCTTTTGGTAAGCGGGTAATAGTTTAGTGCCTTCTTTTGCATGAATTCACTTTTTCGGATGATAGTCATGCGCGAAAACGCGCTTCATCACGACGCTTCCACCGATGCGTCACGTCGAAAGGAATCACCATGTCCGAGAACCTCTCCAACGTCGCCGCCTTCGCCGCTTGCGGCACCGCCGACCCCAAAGCGGCTCCTGCTTGCGGCACCGCATGTGGCACCGCCGAGCCTGCGCCCGCCTGCGGCACCGCCGATCCGAAGGCCGCACCCGCCTGCGGCACCGCTGACCCTGCGCCCGCCTGCGGCTCCGCCGACCCGAAGGCTGCGCCCGCCTGCGGCTCCGCCGATCCTGCACCCGCCTGCGGCACCGCCGACGCTCAGTAATCAATCCTCGTAGAAAGGCTCGTAATGGACGCGCAAACTTGTCTCGCAAAAATGAAACTCGCAGGAACGCTTTCGCTCGCAACGACCGACACAACCGGCGCCCCTCAAATTCGTTGCGTGAGCGCCGTTCATTACGAGCCCGATGCCATTTATTTCTTTACTGCTCGTGGCAAAGAAATGACTCAGCAGCTTTTGGCGGACGGCAGAATCCAAACGCTCGTGCACACGCGCTTCAACGAAATGATTCGCATGAGCGGCGCAGCCAAACCCGCGCCGCAAAATGAGCAGAAAAAGTGGATTGACGTTATTTTTTCCGAACAGCCCTACCTCTCCAACGTATATCCAGGTGACACGCGCGATATCGGCATCATCTTCAAAGTGAGCAACATCGCAATCGATTACTTCAACCTCGGAACCCATCCCATCGAGCGTGCGGTGTATACGCTTGACGGCACGTCCCCTTCCGCCAAAGGCTACCGAATAACCGATGACTGCATTGGCTGCGGCACATGCTTGAAGCACTGTCCTCAAAAGTGCATCACGCCTGGAGATATGTACCGCATCCAACAGAATCATTGCTTGCACTGCGGCTCGTGCGCCGAAAACTGCCCCGTCGACGCCATCGAGCGCCTCTAACAACGCCCGCTCAACACCCGCGCCCCAAACTCATAAAACCCTCCTTTATAGAAAGGATTACCCATGGCCCCCAAGCCCGCATTTGCATTTCAATGGCACATCACCGATGAATGCGACCAGCGCTGCAAGCATTGCTACATTTTCGCCAACGGCGACTGCGCTGGATTTACGCGCATGCCGTGGAGCCAAATGAAGGAAGTCATCGATCAAGCCGAGGAGCTCTGTGAAAAGCTCACTCGACAGCCCTATTTCTACGTGACCGGCGGCGACCCCATCTTGCACCCCGACTTCTGGCGCCTGGCGGAGCTTTTGCACGAACGTGGTTTCATGTGGTGCGTCATGGGCAATCCCTTTCATTTGGACGACGAAACCTGCCGTCGCATGAAAGAACTCGGCTGCCGCAAATACCAGCTCTCACTCGACGGGCTCGAAGCTACGCACGATTATTTCCGTAAACCCGGCTCGTTCGCCGATACGCTGCGCGCCATTGAATGCCTTAAGCGCGCCGGCATTTGGGTTGCCATCATGAATACCGTTTCGAGCACGAACGCGCACGAGCTTCCGAAGCTCATCGATTTGGTGGCAAGCCTCGAGGTCGATGTGTTCGCCTTCGGGCGCTACTGCCCCACCTCGGGCCAGGCGCGCGACGAGTTCCATATGGAACCCCTGGAATATCGCAACGTACTCCTTGCGGCGCAAGAGCGCATAGATTATCACCAATCACGTGGTTGCAAAACGTTCTTCCAGCTCAAAGACCATCTATGGACGTTGCTTCTTTGGGAACAGGGACGCTTCACCATTCCCAAAGACGCCAAACCGGGCATGATTTACGATGGATGCCACTGCGGAACGGGCCACATGACCATACTGCCCACGGGCGACGTGTACGCGTGCCGCCGCATGGAGAGCAGAATCGGAAATGTGGCAGAAGACACGCTCAAAAGCCTGTTCTTCTCGCCCGCTATGGAAGCCAAGCGCGAATTCAAGAAATTCAAAAAGTGCTCTACATGCGAGCTGTTCGGCTGGTGTCGCGGATGTCCCGCCGTCACGTTTGGCTACACGGGCGACATGTACGATGCCGACCCGCAATGCTGGAAGGACCTAAACTGATGAATCAGGCGCAGCGCAGAGTCTTTTTAATCAGGGCCCTTCTCGAGGAACGCGGAGAATCGCCCTTGGCGATAATCCCCGAGGAAGAAACAAAACAACGAGAACTGCTGCGGGCGCTCATGAATACGCGCATGCCAGAAGCCCTCACGCCCGATATGCTCGCCGTCCAAGACGCTTATCTGCAACGACGCCTTATTGAGCGTGGAGGCGCGACAAGCGCACAAACGCTCGATTATCGCGACCGCATTGCCCTCTGGCGCGGAGATATCACGCTTCTTGCCGCAGATGCCATCGTCAACGCCGCGAACGATCAGATGCTCGGGTGCTTCGTGCCCGGACACCATTGCATCGATAACGCTATCCACACGTTCGCCGGCATGCAACTGCGCATCGCGTGCGCCAAGATCATGTGCTCCCAGGGGCACCCCGAACCAACAGGCCGCGTGAAAGTCACGCCCGCATTCAACTTGCCGAGCCGCTTCGTGTTCCACACCGTGGGGCCCATCGTCGCAAACGCCCGTCCAAGCAATACCGATGAGCTGCTGCTTCGCCAGTGCTATGAGCGCTGCCTTACCGCGGCAACCGAGCGCCATTTGGACACCATCGCATTCTGCTGCATATCAACAGGAGTGTTCGGCTACCCCCAACGCGACGCAGCGCGCATCGCCCTCGATACCGTCACTGGCTACCTACAGGAAAACGACCTCCATCTCAAGGTGATATTCGATGTATTTCTCCCGTCTGACGAAGCAATCTACCAAGAGCTTCTCGGAACAAATCGATAAACTGCAAAACGCGATTGAGTCGGCAGACGCCGTTGTAATAGGCGCGGGCGCAGGACTTTCCACCGCAGCGGGCTACACATATGCAGGCGAACGTTTCGAGCGCCTTTTTGGCGATTTCGCCGCGAAATATGGTTTTACCGATATGTATGCAGGCGGATTCTATCCCTATAAAACTTTTGAAGAGTATTGGGCGTTTTGGAGCCGATACATCGCGTGCAACCGTTTCGACCCAATTCCAAAGCCTGTCTATGAGCAGCTGCTCGAACTCATGCGCGGCCGCGATTACTTCGTGCTCACCACCAACGTCGATCACTGCTTTCAGCGCGCGGGGTTCGACAAGCATCGCCTGTTCTATACGCAAGGCGATTACGGCCTCTTCCAATGCAGCCGCCCGTGCTGTCAAAAAACCTGGAGCAACGAGGAGAGCGTTCTAGCCATGGTGGATAAACAAGACAACATGCGTATACCAAGCGAGCTTGTGCCCTATTGCCCCCATTGTGGATCGCACGCAACGATGAACCTTCGCTCCGATGGCACCTTCGTCGAAGACGAAGGCTGGCACGCCGCCGCCAATCGATACCGCGATTTCCTTCATCGCCACAAAGGCATGCGAACGCTCTTTTTGGAATTCGGCGTCGGCGGCAACACGCCCGGCATCATCAAGTA
>CAKUEV010000184.1 GCA_934646845.1 uncultured Slackia sp. | reverse complement strand
CGAGCCAGCAGGCAAAATGTCCGGCAACATGGTCGTGAGCATGCGTCCCATTCCGTATAGCCAGGTGGTGCAGGCCGTGCAAATCTCGGGCGCCATTCCGAAGGTCCACGGCGCCCCGATTCATATCGGCGACCCCAGCGTTATTGGCATCGACGATATCGCCAAGCCCGATTTCGGCGATGCGGTCGACATTCACGAAGGCGAAGTGCCCGTATTCTGGCCGTGCGGCGTCACCCCGCAGTCGGTCGTCATGAACGTGAAGCCGAAATTTGCCATCACCCACGCGCCAGGTTGCATGCTCATCACCGACACGAAGAACATCTCCCTGAAGTTTTAGCGACCTCGAACCGAACCCGTTAAATGCTCGTAGCGTTTAACACAACCTACTCGACCTGCTAAATGCTCGTAGCGTTTAGCAGGTTTATCGCAACCCGAAAGCGCCCGAGATAATTGCCAAACACAATTGGCAGGAATCGCGTCGGCAGAAACCGCGTTAACCCATCGGCGATTTTCCGTCGGCAATGCCGCCCGCGACCCGCACTCCATGACGCATTCGACCTTGAACCTGTTAAATGCTACGAGCATTTAACAGGTCTCAACGTAAATCAAATTCCGCCCCACCACATCCGAAAGGAGCGCCTTTATGGCACGCGTAGATTTGAACAGTGATTTGGGCGAAAGCTTCGGCCGCTATTCCCTCGGTCTCGACGACCAGGTGATTCCTTTGGTCACAAGCGTGAACGTCGCATGTGGAATGCACGCGGGCGACCCGTGTGTCATGCGCCGCACCGTGGCCGCCGCAGCCGCCGCTGGCACCTCGATTGGCGCGCACCCGGGGTATCCCGACCTGCAGGGCTTCGGCCGACGCGACATGGCGCTTTCCCCCGATGAAGCCTACTCATTCGTGCTGTACCAAATCTCGGCGCTTGCCGGATTCTGCAAAGCGGAAGGCACTGCGCTCGCCCACGTGAAGCCGCACGGGCAGCTTTACAATCGTGCCGCGAAAGACGCCGCCCTCGCCGAGGCGATCGCCGCCGCCGTGCGCGATTTCGATTCCACGCTCGTGCTCGTAGGCCTCGCGGGCGGAAAGCTCATCGAGGCGGGACGCGCAGCGGGCCTTGCCACCGCGCAGGAATTCTTCGCCGACCGCAATTACATGGCCGACGGAACATTGGTGCCGCGCAAACAGGAAAACGCCGTGATCGCCGACGAAGACTTCGCCGTAGCGCGTGTGGTGCGCGCGGTACAGGAAGGCACCATCGAAGCGGTTGACGGCAGCACTATCGAGGTCGCTGCCGACACCATTTGCATTCACGGCGACAATGCCCACGCGCTCGAATTCGCCAAAAAGATTCGCACCGCGCTCACGCAAGCAGGCGTGGAGCTGAAACCCTGCCAAGCACAATAAAAAGAAGAGGCCTTACGCTATCCGGAAGCGCTTCATGCAGAATCTTAGAGCGCTTCAGGATAATCCAAACAACCTATCGAGCTGGCATGAATAGCACACATCTATTCATGCTGGATAATTGCCATACCATTTCTTATATGTGCTTATCCATGTCATTATTTCAGCATGTGCCAGTTACCGACATGTTAAACTCTTCCACTGCCACTCTAATGCGCTAAAGCGTTGAGTACCATCATAATAGACAAGTTACATTATTCGGTTTTGCGCTCGCACCGCCCGCCACGACGGGGCGCGCGCAAGGCCGAAGCCCGAAAAAGAAAGGAACGCCATGAGCAAAGTCATCGAAAAGCTCAAGAACGTTGGCCCGGGCGCTCTCGTGGCCGCGGGCTTCGTCGGCCCCGGCACGGTTACCACGTGCACCGTTTCCGGCGCGAGCGTCGGCTACACCATGCTGTGGGCCCTCGTGTTCGCCACCGTCGCCACCATTATTTTCCAGGAAATGGCCGCCCGCGTCGGCATCGCCAGCCAGAAGGGCCTGGGCGAGAACATCCGCGACCGCATTCCCAATCCCGTGCTAAAGGGCCTGGCCATCGCGATCGTCATTATCGCTATCTTCATCGGCAACGTCGCCTACGAAACCGGCAACATCACCGGCGGCATCCTGGGCATCCAGGCCGTCGCGCCCGGCATTCCCATGGGCGCCATCGTCGTTATCGTGGGCCTGCTGGCAGCCATCGTGATGTTCATCGGCCACTACAACCTCATCGAGAAAGTGCTCACGGCCATCGTCGTGTTCATGGGCGTGGTTTTCCTGGTCACCGCACTTGCCTCCAACCCCGATTGGGGCGCCATCATCTCCGGCATGTTCACGCCGCATCTGCCCACGAACAACTCCACCGGCCTGATGACCGCCATCGGCCTCGTCGGCACCACCATCGTGCCGTACAACCTGTTCCTGCATGCCTCTTCCGCAGCCGAGCGCTGGAAGGATCCCGAGCAGATTTCCGATGCCCGCTTCGACGCCGTGCTCTCCATTGCCCTGGGCGGCATCATTTCCATGGCTATTCTAGTCTGCGCCGCTGCAAACCTGCACCCGCTGTGGACGACCTGGGAAGTTGACGGCGCTACCGTCGCCGGCATCACGACCGCCGCGGGCGACCAGATCGCAAGCGCGAAGATCAACGGCCAGGTCATGGCTCTCGCCCTCACGCCGCTTCTGGGCGACTGGTCTACGTGGATGATCGGCCTTGGCCTTCTTGCCGCTGGTTTCTCTTCGGCCATCACCGCTCCCCTTTCCGCAGCGTACGCCGTGAATGGCGTGCTCGGCTGGGGCAAGGGCCTGAAGGACGCAAAGTTCAAGATCGTTTGGGCCATCGTCCTTGTATGCGGCTGCTGCATGGCAATCGCTTGGGGCAAGAGCCCGACGCAGCTCATCCTTGTTGCGCAGGCCGCAAACGCGATTCTGCTGCCCATCATGGCGTTCTTCGTCATCTTCTGCGCAAACGGCAAAGACCTGGGCAAATTCAAGAACCATGCCTTCGCCAACATCGCCGGCGTCATCATCATCGTGGTTACGCTGTTCATTTGCTACCGCAACATGACGAACTTCCTCACCTCGCTGCAATCCCTCATCGGCATGTAAGCTACGGAAGCTATCGATACCCAAGAAAGGCCGCTCTTCGGAGCGGCCTTTTTCATGCGTCAAAATGTCGTCCCGCCGCCCCGCGCCCGCCCCGAGTGCCGCGCAAAGACCACACCGGGCTACCGTTCGCCTACGGCTCACTATGCGCCCGCTTGACGGCGTTTCATTTTGAAATGAAACGCAGGAATGAACGCCGACGGTCTTTACACGGCACTCGGGGCGGGCGCGAGCCTGCACGATTATTCATTGTCAGTTCGCCCAGCTTCCCGAAGGGCTTGCCGAGGTCGTCTGCGCTCAAACCTGCTCTTCATTCCAAAGTTAAGCGCAGCCAGGTGAGCGCATAGCGAGCGAAGCGAACGGTAGCGAACCGTGGCCCCGGCAAGCCCTTCGGGAAGCTGGGCGAACGACGGAATATGAAAGCACCGTCGAAAAGGGCGCCCTCCCGAAGGAGAGCGCCCTTGAGCCTCTTAAAGAGTTGTCAACAGAAATCGACCGATTCGATTACTGCTTGTCGGCGATAGCGGCCTGAGCGGCAGCCAGGCGAGCCAGCGGAACGCGGTAGGGGCTGCAGGAAACGTAGTCGAGACCGATCTTGTGGAAGGTCTTGACCGAGTCGGGGTCGCCACCGTGCTCGCCGCACACGCCGCACACCAGGTCGGGGTTGCCCTCGTGACCCAGCTCAACGCCCATCTTCACGAGCTTGGCAACGCCCGGGTCGACGGTCGCAAACGGGTTGTAAGGCAGCAGCTTCTCGGCGAGGTACTGCGGAATGAACTCAGCCTCAACGTCGTCGCGGCTGAAGCCGAACGTCGTCTGGGTGAGGTCGTTGGTGCCGAAGCTGAAGAAGTCGGCCTTGGTGGCGATTTCATCAGCGGTCACGGCAGCGCGAGGCAGCTCGATCATGGTGCCAATGGGAAGCTCGAGCTCAACGCCCTGCTCCTCGGCGACTTCGGCGATAACGCGCTCGGCGACGCCGCGCATCTTGTCGAGCTCCTTCACCGTGGAAACCAGCGGGATCATGATCTCGGGCTTGGGATCGAGGCCTTCCTTCTTGAGCTTGGCAGCAGCGGACGCGATAGCGCGCACCTGCATCTCGGGAAGGATGGGATACACGATGCCCAAACGGCAGCC
>CAKUEV010000183.1 GCA_934646845.1 uncultured Slackia sp. | reverse complement strand
GCAAAACGCCCCGCAAGAAACGAGGCCGCATCGGGGCGCTCCAGCGCCTGGGCCACTTCCTTTTCTGTGAACGTGTGGCGCACGAACGCGTTGTCGAAATCGCCGCACATGGCGCGCATTTCTTCGATATCGACCGAATCAATTCCGATGCCTTTGATCATGCGTGCCTCCAAGCCGTTTTCGTGCCTTAATGTCTTGAACACAACTTTAACGCTCGTCAAGGAAATGAGCGCGATGAAAAAGACGACGGGGCCGCACTAGAACGTCTACCATAACCCCTCGCCTTCTGAAGTCGCCCAACCATAGCCAGAGTCGCCGTTGGCTGCCGCGATCTTGCCATCTTTCGTTTCACCAGAACGCCGCAGCCGCAGAAGCGGGAGCGGGAGCGGCATACCGCGATATACGCTTTCGTGTCGTCCGCTCCCACTTGATTCGCATCGGGCTTGCTCGCGCACGCCACCAGACCGCCGACCGCCGCCGCCACCGACAGCCAAACAGATGCTCTCGCACAAAAATGCACGAAGTGCGTACCCTTGGTTAATGATGTAGTCAAAAGGCACGCACATCCAAACAAAACCCCAGGTCGCGATAGCTCATCAACGGCGTTTAACATCGCGTTTCAAAATAGGGTACGCACTTCGTGCCTTTTTATGCGAAAGCCGAACACACCCACGCATAGCGGGCGGTTTATGCACATGCCCACTGGACCGATTCAGCTCTCGGCCGCCCCACGCATAGCGGACGATTTTCTTGGCGCGACTACGCGCGCCAGATTAAAGCCTTAAGAACAAGAAAAAGAGAACCCATACGGGCTCTCTTTCTGGGAGGGATTATTCGATTCGCGTTGGCGCTATTTCGCCAAATCCTTGCCGAGCAAGTAACCATAGGTGATGCAGCGGCCGTGGCTGTTGCCCGCAACGTTAATCGGGTAGTCAACGGCAGTGATGTCGCCCATGCAATTGCCGAGCGCATACAGACCCTCGATCGGCTTGCCATCAGCATCGAGGCACTCAAAGTTGATATCGGTCTTCAAGCCACCGGTCACAGTAAGCAATGCCGGACCAACCTTCAGCGCGTAGAAGGGGCCTTCTTTAACCGGAGTCAGGAATACCGGCTTCTTGTAGTAGTCGGTGTCCTCGCCGGCCTCGCACATGCCATTGTAGCGCTCAACGGTCTTGGAAAGCGTACCCGCATCGCAGCCGATTTTCTTCGCAAGCTCCTCGATGGAATCGGCTTCATAGGCAATGCCCTGCTCGATGTAGGCAGGAATCTGCGTCTTGAAGTACTCGGGCGCAAGACTCAGATAGCTGCCGTATGGACGGAAGCTGTCCCAGAACATGCCGCCGCCATAAGGGAGGCCAGCCACCAGATCTTTCGGCCAATTCGCATCGAACACCGACCATGCCTCACCGTTGGGCTGACGATTAATCGCAAGAGATTTGCCCTGAACCCAGGTATCTTCGCACATAAAGCGCTCGCCGTTGTCGTTCACGAACAGGAAAGGGCCATGGAACCAGCAGAATGCCTGGGGATGCATCATCGTGGGAAGCGGCAAATCTTGCAGTTGCGCGCCAGCCCACATGCCCATCTTGTGACCATCGCCCGTGTTCGCGCCAACAGGGGTGTACTGGCTGCGCGGCTGGCCGTATTCGACGCAAATAGGAGCATACGCCTTGCACATCTCCAAGTTGCCACCGATGTCGCCCGTGCACAGCACGACGCCCTTCGCGGCGTTGTACTGAACGTACTTGCCATCGGCTTCGCAGATGCAACCAACAACCTTGTCGCCGTCTTTGACGAGCTGCACGGCGGGAGAGTTGAACACGAACTCGGCGCCAGCTTTCACGGCATCGTTGTACAGCACTTCAGCACCCACGAAACCAGTAGACTTCAGGTCGCTGCCCTCGGGCTTCATGCACATATGGTAGCCAGGCTGTTCGGCATAGACATCGTCGTGGCTATAAAATGCACCAACCATCACAGCGCAACCAGCCGCTTCGGCCTTATCGAGCAGCCAATTGGAAGCTTCCTCGGAGTTGTTGAAGAACTTCACGATGAGGTCTTCGTTCGCACGACTCGCGCACTGAGAAATCCAATGCTGCTTGGCGTTGACCTTGTCAACCTTGATGCCGAGCTGGTCCATATAGCGCGAATTGATTGCGCCGAAGCCGCCGCCGCGGCCCTGCCAGCTTTCAGTCTTCTCAACAACGGTCACCTTGCCGCCATTCTCGGCCGCAGAGCATGCGCATGCGCAGCCAGAAAGGCCAGCGCCAATAACCAGAATATCGGTATCGACCGTTTCGGCGATATCGCTAATGGGCTCAGGCGCCTTCTCCCATTCATACTGAGCAGCCGAATCGGCAGCGCCTACCGCTTCAGTCTTCTTGTCAGCGGACGGTGCGCAGCCCGCAAGGCCTGCACCCGCAGCGACGCTCGCAAGAGCGACGCCCGTGAGGAAATTACGACGTGAGATTCCCTTAGTCATGGTTTCTCCCTCCTTGGTTTTCCGCGAGGCGCTCCTGCGCCCCGCCGCGGCCTCCCTGCCGCGATATGCCCACTATGCCGCTCAAAAATGTCCATTAGCAACATCCGCTCGGGCCCATTTTTCGAGTTTTCGCATATGGGCCGTTTCGGCCCATAGGGCAATTTCCCAGGTCAGGCTATAATGCCGTGCGGGGAGGAACTAATGGGATTCAAAGAGAGTATTCGCGCCTGCGCGAAACGCAGCACGCATCATTTCATCGGGCTCGGCTTTTGGCAAGCGTGGCAAATGGTCATGCTCTGCACAAGCGCCATAATTCCTGACGGCGGAGAAGGCGCACGCCTGAAATCAATCGCGCTGTTCGCAACAACTGCCGGCTATCTGGTTGTTATTGCAGCATATAAAATAAGGCCGAGCCTGTCCTCATCGCCAAGAGCGCTTCTGGGCGCTGGCGCTGCTATGGCCGCAGGAACGTTCCTCATGCTCTTCGTCGCCTTCATCAGCGACGCTGGGCTGAAATTCGTTGCACTCGCTTTTGCCCTCGCCCTTATGTCATGGGGCAATGCGGCGTTGCTTATTATGTGGGGCGAGCTGTGGGAAACGCTAGCAACCGGCCGCGTTGGCCAACACCTCTACCTATCGTATGCATTCGCATTCGTGCTGTTTTTCATCGCGATCGCGCTCCCCCATCCAATTGACGGGCTCTTCGCATGCCTGTTCCCGCTCGCCTCATGTCTCATCTTGAAATCATGTGCAAGCGAGCCACGACGTCGCCCCACCTCGGCACCGCTTCGCCTCGAAGATGTGCCTTTCAAGCAACTCATCGCCTTTATCGTGCTGCTGAGCACGCTCTGGGGCGTGAGCCAGAAAATCACTCCACAATTCATCACGCCACCGAGCTCACCCTTTTTCCTGGCTGAAAGCATGTTTGTGGCAGGTGTCGCCATTGCGGCGCTTGCAGCGAACCTGGCTCTCACCTCGCCGGAATCAGAATCGATTGCGCTTTATGAGCCTATCGCGCCGGCAATGGCGCTGGGCATTGTCGCGCTCGCCATTTTGCCCGAACAATGGGCGCCTATCGGCAACGGCCTTCTTACTATGGGCGTGTACTGCCTGGACATGTTCCTTATGCTCACGGCTACCGACTTGGCTTTTCGAACGGGAATTTCTGCAGCGCTCATTTTTGGCGGCACGGTAGTGGCCTCGCGCATCGGAACCACTGTCGGAACGTTCTTCGCGAGCTTCGTGTTTGGTAACGAGCTCGACGACATCGCGAAACTTACGCTTGCAGTAATTTCGCTTGGCGTAATTGTGGCGGCATCAACATTGTTGTTCTCAAAAGCCGACCTTATGAAGATTTACGAAGCCCGCGACGCACGCAACGCGTCCTCCGCAGGGAAAAGCCCCACCAGCCCCGCTCCGAGTGTTAGCAAAACGCCGACCGCAACCAGCGTTTGCCAAGACGATGGCATTCCAGGCGCAACTGCCCTCGCGCTGCCGCTTACCATCGAAGCACAGTGCGATATTGTGGTTAATCGGGCCGGGCTTACCGCACGAGAAGCCGAAGTGCTCGAGTTGCTCGTTCGCGGACGCACCGTTCAAGACATCTGCGACGAACTCACCATCGCAAAAGGCACCGCCAAGCACCATGTGAGCAACATCTACCGAAAGCTTGGCGTCGGCGACCGCCGCAGCCTCTACGACGT
>CAKUEV010000182.1 GCA_934646845.1 uncultured Slackia sp. | reverse complement strand
CGATACGCTTGAGCGAGCGGCGCGCGGCTTCCATATCTTCCACCTGAGCAGCCATGAAGTCGTAGCGCTCCTTCATGGCCTCGTATTCCTCGGCAGCCGAAGAATCGATAGTGCCCATGGAATTCAGGCGGCGGCGCATTTTGAACGCCTCGCCCTCGGCCGCGGCGCGATCTTGTGGCGCGGGAATCTCGAGCGCGGTCTCAAGGGGCGTGCCGCATTCGTCGACGATGGTCGAAATCGCGGCTTCCACCTGCACTTCGAGCTTGCCCTTCTCGATGCGAATCTCGTTGAGCTTCGCCTGCGTCGCTTCAAGTTCGTCATGGGCGGCGCGCGAGGCAGCACGCGCCTCGTTGATGGAGGCATTGAGCGAGGCGGAATTGCTCTGCTCAAGCGCCGCTTTTCCCGCAAGGTCGTTCACCCATGCGGTGGCCGATTCTTTCAGGTTTTGCAGCACGTCGTGCAACGGCTCGATGCGCCTGCTCGCGACATCGAGCACCACGAGATCGCGCTCGGCACGCTCTTTCGCATGCTGCGCACGCTCCAAATCGCGCACGCGTTCGCGGTGCTCGCGCGTGAGTGAAAGCGAGCGCTCCTTCGCCGTGGCGAATTCGAGCTTGCTTTCGGAAAGCTTGCTCGAAAGAGCCTGCTCACGTTCGTACGCAATGGCGCGAGCGCCCGAAATGTCGCTCATGCGCTCTTCAGCATCGATGCGCGAAACGCGCAAGGCTTCGATAGCCTGGCCAAGCTCCTCAACTTCGGGCTCTGTTTTGGCGAGCTCGACATTCACGCGAGCCAAGTCTTCCGCGACGCTTTTCTGCGACGCCTGAAGCGTTCCCACGCGTTTCGCGAGACGCTCACGTTCGGCCTGGGCGCTTGCTTGAGCACCAGCGCGCTGCGCATGGGTTCGAGAAAGTTCCAAGCTCATGGCGCGCTTGCGCTCCAGGTCGCCCTGAAGGCGTTCAAGCTCCGTCTGTGCTGCGGCGTGCTCCTTATTGGAAGCCTCGAGCTGCGCGCGCAAATCATCAAGCTCTCGCTCGCGAGCGAGCATGCCCTCTTCGCCGGCAGACCCCATACGCACCGTGATTTTCGCACCCGGCCACACGACGATGCCATCTTTGGTCGCGAATCGCGCGCGAGCGCTTCCCGCTCGGGCCCCAAGGCCCTCTTCGAGCGAATCGACCAAGAACACATCGCCCAAAAGCGACTCCAGAAGCCCCCGCACGTGCTCGGGATAGTCAAGCGAATCGAGCAGCCGCGGCTTGTCGCACGAAATGCACTCGGGCGCGCTGCCAGCAACGAGCACCGATGCCGTGCCAGTTGCGCCCGTTTGGGAAAGGGCATCCACGATGCTTTGCGCAGATGCGGCTTCGCGCACATACATGCTCGCGATATCTTCGCCGAGGAGCTGCTCAACAAGAGCCTCGAGGTCTTGAGGGGCGCGAACCTCTGCGGCGAGGGGCGCAATGGCCGCGTCGAATTCCTCGCCATGCTCGGCAACCCATGCCGATGCATCGTTTTTCGAGAGCATGCCGCGGTTGATTTCCTCAAGGGCGGCGATTTTGCCTTCGAGGCGTTGGGCAGCTTTACGCTTATCGTCGAGCGTTGAGGACGCCATGGCCACCGCACGCTCAGCAGCTGTCACGTCTTCGGTAGCCGCGCGGCTCTTCTCGAGCAGCTCGGCCAGCGCGGCGGTTTCCTCATCGAGGCCCTTGCATTTCTCATCGAGCTCGACCGTTGCGCCCTCGAGCTCGGCATCGATTTCCTCGCGTTTCGATTCGAGGAGCTGCTTGGTTGACACGCGCCCCGAAAGAGCGTCTTGCAAACGCGCGCGCTGCGCCGTTTTCTCGTCGATTTCGCGCTCGCGCTGACGCAAAGAGCGCTGCACTTCAGCCAGCTCAACGTCACGCGACTGGCGTTCGGCCTTCGCTTCGTCGAATTGCGTCTTCAACTCTTCAACCTGCGTGGCCAGCGCATCGCGGCGAGCCGTGCGCTCGTCGAGTTGCTCCTGCAACGCGGCTACTTCCTCTTCGAAATTCGCGATGCGGCGGGCACTGCCCATCGCGGTGTTTTCGGCCTGCTCGCGACGGGATCGAATCGAGCGAGCCTTTTCGGAAAGCAGCATATCGGCCGACTCAAAGCGTTCAACCACCATATGGAACCGCCCACGCTGCGCGGTAAGGTCGCCCACATAGAGGCCTTTTTCCTGAAGCGCCAGCTGCAGTGCTTCGAGCTCTTCCTCGGCCTTCTGGGCTTTGATTTTCTGCACATCGATGCCCGCGGCAGCTTCGTTTTCGCTCTTCAGAGTCGCATCCCATTTGCCCTGCAGCGTGCGCAAATCATCGACCGCGAGCACCAAATCGAGTCGGGCGAGTTCATCGGCCAAGCCTTGGTATTGTTTGGCTCGTTGCGCCTTGCGGGCAAGCGGTTTCAGCTGGCGCTCAACCTCGGCCGTAACGTCTTTCACGCGCGCGAGGCTCGCATCCATGCTCGCAAGCTTACGCTCGGAGCGTTCCTTGCGTTGCTTGTGCTTCAGAACGCCCGCAGCTTCCTCGATGAGCGTGCGACGGTCTTCGGGCTTGCTCGCAAGAATAGCGTCGAGCTTGCCCTGGCTGATGATAGAGTGCGCGCCCGTGCCAAGGCCGGTATCGTGCAGGATGTCCATGAAGTCCATGCGGCGGGCGGGTGCGCCGTTGATGAGGTATTCGCTTTCACCGGAACGGTACATGCGGCGGGTGAGCGACACCTCGTTGAAATCGACGGGCAGCGTGCCGTCGGAATTATCGAGCACGAGTTCAACCTCGGCGACGCCGACGCTTTTGCGGGCCGAGGAGCCCGCAAAAATGACGTCTTCCATGGCCTGGCCGCGCAAGTTCTTCGCATTGCGCTCACCAAGCACCCACAGCACCGAGTCGGAGATATTCGATTTGCCCGAGCCGTTCGGACCGACGATTGCCGTGATGCCCGGTTCGAGAGAAATCACGGAACGGTCGGCGAACGACTTAAACCCTTTCAGGATCAGGGATTTCAGATGCATGTATGCCTACTCCTGGCTGTGCTTCGCAGCTGCCTTCGCACGCTTTTCCTGCTCGCGCTTCTCGCGCTTCGCACGTTTTTCCTGCTCGCGTGCCGCCTTGGCCTCCGCCTTCGCAGCTTGCTTGGAGTTCATTTCGTCAAGCGCGGTTTTCGCTGCCTGGCTTTCGGCTTCTTTCTTCGTGCGGCCCATGCCCGAAGCAAGCGCCTTCATGCCCGCGAACACCTGCGACACGAAGGTGCGATCGTGCGGGGGACCCTGGGTCTCGATGAGCTTGTACGTCGGCGTGATGCCTTCTTCCTGCAGCTTTTCCTGCAGGGCGCTCTTCGGATTTTCGGGCTCCTTCGCCATATCGATGCTCATGCGCGGAATAAGCGTGCGCTCGATGAAGAGCTGCGCGCCTTCGATGCCGGCATCGAGATACAGAGCCGCGACAACGGCCTCGTACACGTTCTCAAGCGCCGAATGCAGGCCACGTCGACCCGTGCCGCGCTCCGAAGAGCCAAATACGATGACGTCGGCAAAGCCAAGCTTTTCGGCGACGTCGGAAAGGCTCGCGCCAGAAACGAGCGCCACTTTGATGCGCGTAAGACCGCCCTCATCGATTTCGTGGTAGGTATGGAAGGCTTCGCTCGCCACCACGGCGCCCAAAATGGAATCGCCGAGGAATTCAAGGCGCTCATACGAGAACTTGACCGGCTTGCCTTCAGTTGCAGAGGGGTGCGTGATTGCCGCAAGCAGAATCTCGGGGTTTTTGAACTCGTAGCCCAAAATCTTCTGGGCGAGCTCGACCTTCTGCTTCTGCTCCTCGGTATGGTTTTCGGTAAATGTCATCGTGACACCGCCTGGGAAATGAGCCCGCACACATCTTCGCGCACGACCTTGCTGGAAGCGTGGATGCCGTTCTTAATGGCATCGGCGTTGCTCGAGCCATGGCCCACGATGCAGGCGCCCTTGACGCCGAGCAGCGGCGCACCACCGAATTTATCGGGATTGATGCTATTCGCGAGCTCGGAAAGCTTGCCCTTAATAGCGAGCGCGCCGAGTTTCGTGGCAAGGTTCGAAAGGAACACCTTCTTCACCGACTTGAACAGGGTTTTCGAAGTGCCCTCGATGGTCTTGAGCACGACATTGCCCGTAAAGCCGTCCGTGATGAT
>CAKUEV010000181.1 GCA_934646845.1 uncultured Slackia sp. | reverse complement strand
CTGCTTGTCGCAAGCCTCGTCTAATCCGCCTCTTTTCGCAAAATGAGCTTGTCGAAACGGTTTTGAATGCGCAGCACATGAAACGTCATTTGAATATTCGCGATGGTCTCGGCGTCTTTGAAATCGCGCCCCATAATGCTGCGGATTTTCTCGAGCCGCCAATAGAGCGTGTTTTTGTGGATGAAGAGCTTGTCCGCGACTGCTTGCGGGTGCGCTGGGTCTTGTAGGTATTCATAAAGCGTGTAGGCGAGGTGCGTGTTGTTCTCGCGATCGAGGTCGATCACATGCACGAGCGGCGGATAGCGGTAGGAATACAGCGTCTTCAAATCGGTGACGTTGTTCGCCAGATCGAGCAGGCGATATGCCGAAAATGAGTAAATGCGCGCATCGGGGTCGAGCCGTCGTCCCAGCTTAAGGGCGCGTTTTGCCTCGTCGGTATGGTAGGGCATGCGCTCGGGGTTGACGAAAATGCTGCTTATGCCAATGTCGATTTTCGTGCCGCGCACGTCGTTGCGAAGCGCCTCGAAATCGCAATCGCCCTCCTCAACGATGGCGTCACTGCTCGATATGAAGGTGATACTCGTGTGGCCGAGCGTATAAATGCTGTTGTGAATATGCGGATGGAGCTTTTCTGCAAGCGGTTGCGCCTGCTCGGCGGGCAAATACTCGCGCGAAAGATCGACGACGAACACGTGCAGATGCTTTTTCAGCTGGTAGCCGAACATCGAAAATCGCTTGGCGATTTGGTCGTGGTCCTGCTCGATTTCGCCTTCTTGCAGCTTCTTGAACAGGTGTGCGTAATACAGCGATTTATTCAGAAGGAACGCGTTGTTGCGCTGCATATGGATGCTCAATATTTGCGCGATGGTGGGAATCATGTCGACGCGGCTCTTGCGCAGCTCACTTTCCTTCGTGAAGAAGCTGATCGAACCGACGATGGTGTCGCGGCTGTGGATGAGCGAGAAGTAATTCGTGTGCACGCCATCGCCGATATCGTAGTTGAAGCGAACGAGGTCGAACGGTTTTTTCGGATTGACGAGGCCTTTTGCTTTAAGCAGTGGCAGCGCATCTTCGGGAAGCGTACCTGACTTCTTCTCTTCGCCCTTTGCGATTTCGGGCGAAAAGTTCGACGATACGGCCAAAAACGACAGCGAATTATCCAAGATGGAGGCCGGTGCGCCTACGATTTCGGCCGCCTCGCTTACGAGCGTTTCGAGCGCTGCGCCGCGATTGACGAGGGCCGTGAGTTCGAGAATTTTGTCTTTGCAGCGCTGCAGCTCGCGAAACTCGGACGAAAGCAGCTCGAAATTCGCCGTCCAGTCAGATTCCGATTTCATAAGTGCGAGAAACGTTTTCCCCTGAAAAGGCTTGAGCGGCTCGTCGATATAAAGAAAGAAGGCGCGATCCTCAGTGAGGTTCGTAGGAAGCTCATTGAAATATGACGCTCGGCAGAAAATGATGGCATCTTTATCGGCGAGCGCCAGGTGAAGAGGGCGGAAGAGCAGTGTCGCGCCATTGAACGTAGTATGCAACGGGGGATTGCTCTTGATGAAAATTGTATTGGAGTCCAATAAAGAAAGAAGCTCATCGATGTCCATGCGGCCCTCATGTTTCTCGAACGTTGCTAGACATTATTGCAGAATATACACCAATTGAAGCGCCTTCGTTATGCAAAAAATCGCTCTGTTCGGGCTAGAAAATGAATAATCCACCAGCTCTTGCATCGGCGAATTGCAGAGAAATTGTGCTTAAGAACAATGACTCTTGCGCGCTGAAAACCATAATTCGACTTATGAAAACGCTTCGAAAGTGCGAAAGGCACTTATGGAAATGGGGCGTTGGGCATAAGGAAGGAGTTTGGCGATGGCTGAAGAAAAAGCGCCGGGAATCGTGAAAACGATGAAGTTCGGCGACGAAGAGTTCGAGGTTCCTTTCGCCAAGGGCAACCCGGGCAAGACGCGCGAAGAGCTTGACGAAATCAAGCGCAAGCTTGCCGAAGAGGGCGGCGCGACTGACGGGGAAATGGTTGCGACCATGGGCTATTGCGCCCCATACCAGCCGCACACCTACATGACCGAACTGCAGGATGTGCTCTGCGAGCGCGACCAGGCATGTGTGCTGCGTGACGGCACCACGATTTACGCCGATATCTATCGTCCTGCGAACACCTCCGAGAAAGTTCCTGTCATCTGCGTGTTCGCGCCGTTTGGCAAGAACCCCTCCGAGGGCATGGATTCGTGGCAGCTCATGGGCGTGCCGCCGAAGACGGTTTCCCAGTACGCCAAGTTCGAGGCTCCCGATCCCGGTTATTGGTGCCGCCAGGGCTACGCGATCGCAAACGTCGATCCGCGCGGCATTGGCAACTCCGAAGGCGACGTGTATCTGTGGGGTAGCCAGGACGCTCAAGACGGCTATGACTTCATCGAATGGGTCACCGCTCAGGAATGGTGCAACGGTAAGGCGACCATGATTGGCAACTCGGGCGTGTGCATGGCTCACTGGCGTATTGCTGCGACCCGTCCGCCGCATCTGGCATGCTTGGCCGCATGGGAAGGCCAAGGCGACCTGTACCGCGAGTCGTACTTCTGCGGCGGCATTCCCAACCCCGATTACGAGACGCACATCATCCAGGCGCTCGCAGTGAACAACTACATCGAGGACACGCCGGGCATGGTTGCCAAGTATCCCCTGATGAACGCCTACTACAAAGACAAGATCGTCGACTGGAACAAGATTCGCATTCCTACCTACGTCACCGCTGGCTGGGTGCACCATCACCTGCGCGGCGCATTCGAGGGCTTCCGCCGCATTCGCTCCCCGAAGAAATGGATGCGCGCGCACCGCGACTTCGAGTGGCCTGATTCGTACAAGCCCGAGAACCTCGAAGACGTCAAGCGCTTCTTCGACCGCTATTGCAAGGGCATTCACAATGGTTGGGAAATGACCCCGCGCGTGCGCATGGACGTCATGGACGGCTACGACTACGACTACGCCGACAAGCGCCCCGAGGAAAGCTTCCCCATCAAGCGCACCGAGTATCGCAAGATTTACTTGAACGCGGCCGATGGCAGCGCGTCGTATGAACCCTGCGCAACCGAAAGCGAAGTGGTGTACGACCCGAAGACCGAGACCACCACGTTCACCATGCAGTTTACCGAGGACACCGAGATTTCCGGCTACATGAAGCTGCATCTCAACGTCGAATGCCGCGGCTACGACAACATGGATTTGTTCCCGTGGGTCATCAAGCTCGACAAGGACGGCAACTACGTGCCGATTCGCGTGATGGGCGCGCCGTTCCGCGGCGCATGGGGCTTCTTGCGCTGCAGCCATCGCGACCTCGATCCGAAGTACGCGAGCGATTTCCAGCCCGTGCACTCGCACGAGAAGGAAGAGCGCATGCAGCCGGGCGAGATTGTTCCCGTCGACGTGGAGATGTATCCGCACTCCCGCTTCTGGCACAAGGGCGAGAAGATCCAGATCGTCATCGCCGGTCGCTTCATCAAGACCGAGTGGTTCCATGACACCGACATGAACCACAAGACCGACAATGGCGACGGCATGCATGTCATCCATACCGGCGGTCAGTACGATTCCTATCTGCAGATCCCGGTTGTGCCGCCCAAGTACCAGGTCGGCGATTACATCTACCGCGGCTAGCGGCTCCGGCGGGCGGGGCGCATGCAAGGGGCTGCATCCCGCCCGTTTTTGCCTTGGCGCGGCACTGTCGCGCGGCTGACCACTTTCAGAATCGAATAATCAAACACATCGAGGCCGTGTCGCCGTGCGCGATGGGCGGCTGGCCTCCCGTTCCCAGGAGGAACAATGACAGGGGAAAAGAAATTCAACGCGTGGATTCCGAATTTTGGCGCTAAGGGCTGGGGAATTACCCTTACGTGCTTCGTGTTCTTCATCTTCTTCACGTTCTGGAATTCGGTTACCAACACGCTGTTCGGCATTTTCGGCGAACAGTATGGCTGGCAGCAGACCGATATGTCGTTCGTTATTACCGTCGCGGGCTGGATCTCGCTGATCGCGGTGGTTTTGTTCGGCACGCTCGGCCGCAAGATTGGCGCGAAAAACGTGTCCATGATCGGCTTGGTGGGTAGCGCCGTCGGCTTCATTATTCTGGCGACCATGAACAGCTTCGCGATGTTCGCCGTGGGCGTCATCGTGTTCTACTTCTGCA
>CAKUEV010000180.1 GCA_934646845.1 uncultured Slackia sp. | reverse complement strand
ACCAATGACCGAGGAAAACGAAGGCCAGCGCACCGTTGCGCCGGTCGACGTGGATCACGCGCCCAAAGGGAAGAACAAGAAGAAGCCGGCCATTGTGGCTGGCACCGTCGCCGTTGTGTTGGTGCTCGCTGGTGCTGGTTTCTGGGTGTGGCATGAGCAACCGAGCTTCTGCAACGCCATTTGCCACAGTCCGATGGACAATTACGTCGAGAGCTATTCGTCGGGCGACGCGGGCATGCTTGTGACGCAACATGCCGAGGCGGGCAAGAACTGCCTCGACTGCCACAATCCGGTTATCACCGAGCAGCTTACCGAGGTATGCACATGGGTGGCTGATGACTATCCCATGACCGACGATGGCATGCTGAATACGGGCAAGGAAATCGCGACCGAGGAGTTCTGCACCAACGATGGCTGCCACAACATGACCGATGTTGTGAACGCTACGTGGGGCTTTGAGGGCAACGATGCCAAATTCAACCCGCATTCCAGCCACCAGGACAACCAGCTCGAATGCGGCGATTGCCATAAATCGCATGAGACGAGCACCCTGTACTGCGCTAAATGCCACGACTTGAACCTGCCCGAGGGCTGGGAGGCCACCAATGAGTAATGTATCTCGCCGTAATTTCTTCAAGGGCGCTGGCGCCGCCGCCCTGGTTGCCGCCACCGCTGGTTCCCTTTCGGGCTGCGGGAACGGCTACGAAAGCAACGAGTCCATCAAGAACGACACCACCCAGCGTCCGTCCGGTCCGAGCTGGCTTGGCGAGGCTCCCCAGATTGACGAGGCGGAAATCACTGAAACGCTCGATTACGAAGTCGTTGTCGTGGGCTTGCGCACTGGCGGCCTGCCTGCCCTTATGTCCGCTGCCGAAAATGGCGCGCGCGTGCTCGGCATTGAGCAAATGAGCAAAATCGCCGAGCCTCGCGAAGACCTTGGCGCCGTCAATTCGCGTTACCAGCTCGAATCGTTCAGCGAATTTCCTCAGTTCGAGATCGATAAGATGGAAATCATGGAAGACATCGTGCGCTATGCGAATGGCTTCGTGAATTACGATCTTATTAAGCTGTGGGTCGATGAATCGGGCGACATGATTAACTGGCTGTCCGATATCATCGAACGCGACGGGAAATTCAAGATGTGGTTCGAGGGCTCTGTTGGCACCGAAGGCCAGGGCGCCCGCGATAAGGCATGGGCTACGGGCCATAGCCCCCAAAAGCTCGTTGACGATAAAGAGATTACGTTCGGCAGCACCATGCGCGATTACGCTATCGAAAACGGCGCCGAGATTCGTTACGACACCATGCTCGTGAAATGCGAGCAGGATGAATCGGGCCGCGTGACCGGCATTATTTGCCGCGATGGCAACGACCTGCACTATATTCGCGTGAATGCCTCCAAGGGCGTAATTCTGGCAACGGGCGGTTATGTGGCGAACACCGAAATGGTTGAGGCTCGCCAGGCATGGAACAATCGCCTCAAGATCAATATTCCCATTGGCGGCAGCTGCACGGGAGACGGCATTAAGGCCGCTATGTGGTGCGGTGCGACCATCGACCCCTTGGGCTGCGCCGTCACGTTCAATCGCGCATGCTGCAAGCCCGATGAGGTTGCTGGCAGCGACCTGGTTGGCAAGTGGTTCTGGTTCGGCGAGCAGCCGTTCCTTAAGGTGAACCTGCAGGGCAAACGCTTCTGCAACGAAAGCGGCCCGTACGACTACATGCTGCACTCCGCGTTCATGCAGCCCTACCACACCTACGTCGACATTTGGGATTCCGATTATGTCGAGCAGGTCAAGCAGCTCAACGAGGTCGGTTGCTGCCGTTTGTACCCCTTCGATAACGGCGCTCCGTCGAACAAGGATATTTCTGCCATGCAGAGCAACTTCGACCAACTCGAGGAGGCTGGCTATATCCAGAAAGCCGACACCATGGAGGAGCTTGCAGCCAAGCTGAATCTTCCCGTCGAGGCAACCGTTGCCACTTGGGAGCGCTATAACAAATTCGCCGAACAGGGCAAAGACGAGGACTACAACAAAGAGCCGTATCGTCTCACGTCGCTTACGCATCCGCCGTATTACGGCGTGCGCACGGGCGCGTGGTTCCTGGCTACGATTGATGGCTGCCCCATCAACACCGATATGCACCCGGTAAACGAAGCGGGCGAGCAAATCGACGGTCTGTACCTGGTCGGCAACGACTCGGGCGGCTTCTTCAGCGTGAGCTATCCGAATCTCATGACTGGTCTTGCCGCGGGTCGCACCATGACGTTTGGCCGTCGTGCTGGCATGCTTGCCGCAACGGGCCAGGCGTAAACTCCCGGGCTCCGCGCTTCGCTCGATTGGCGCGGGGTCCTGCAAGCCATCTTTCTTAAAAACTTCTTGAGCCCTCGCGTTTCCCCTTATGCGCGAGCGTGCACTTCCCCTCTGGCGCCACGGGGCGCCCGCCCGATGCCCTCCCTCTCTGGGGCATCGGGCTTTTGCTACAATGGCACGGTTCATCAGGGAAACCATCTGGAGGGCAGCCATGGGCGAGCGTATTCACGATGCAGCGTTTTGGCGCACAACGGCGGCGCTCTGCCTTGTGCTTGCGAATTCAAGCTTCATGAATATTTCGGCGTTTCCTTTGTTCGACCATGTGTTCACATATGCGCGAGATATATCGGTCCTCGCGAACGCGGCGTGTTTGGTTGCCGTTGCCCTGGTGGCTTCTTTCCGCTCTTCCTTGCTCGATTCCCATATCGTCAATATTGCAGCGCTTGCATTTTTGGTTTTTGGATCAACGGGCATCGCGGTGTCGTTCGCGATGCAATCGTCTTGGCTGCTCGTGTTCTCTTCGTGCTTAGTTGCTGCCGCGCGTGGATGGGTGAGCGTCGTTGTGGGAGTATCGCTTCTGCGTTTTCCCATTTCCGATATCGCCCAAAGCGTCACGCTGGCTTTTCTGGGCAATTGCGCGTTTAGCTATGCTGCCTGGCTCTTGCCTTCAAGCGTTGGTTTGCTGGCATTTTTCGTGGCTCCTCTGGCGGCTTTATTGCTTACGCGCGGCGTCGCGAGTCCCGTGCTTGCTGAAGTTGCGGCTTCCGATTCGCCGGCCGACATCGCCATCACGCAGCCCTCGTCGTTTCTGGCATTGGGCTCCCAATTGTTTGTGTGCTTGTTCTTCTTTCGCGTGGCGTTTGGTTTCTCGCTTCGTTTTGGGGAAGTGGATGGCGCGCCTTTGACAGATTTCTTCTCTATCGTGCCGATTGGCTTTTTGGCTTTATATACCGTCGCCTCGTCAGGCAAGCTTGTGAAGGGCGACCTGCTTGCGCAGGTGTCGGTGCTCTTCGTGCTTGCCGGTTTTTTCGCAACCACGATTTCGGCTCCGTGGGCGTATGCGGCGAGTGCGTCGCTTCTCTCGTGTGGCAACGCGCTGTTTGACGTGGTTGGCTGGGTGGTGCTCGCCGCAGTTGGCGCGCGTAACACGCGTGCGTCGGTTGCGACCATCGCATGGGGACGTGGCGTGTCGGCACTTGGCAGTATCGTTGGCGCGGCAATCGGCGTATGGGCGAGCGCGACGTCGTTGACGCACCCCATCGCTGTGCAGCTGGCAACGGGTGCACTCGTTGTCGGGTTCGCGGCATATGCGCTTATTGGCCTGAAGAATTTCAGTTTCATCGATACCATCAATGGTGTGACCGAAGTTGTCGACGCGCAGCCGACCAATATCGAAGAGGCATCGCACGCGACGCTCGAACAAGCATGCTCGGCCATTGCCGATCGGGCCTCGCTTACCCCTCGCGAGAGGGAGGTGTTCGAGATGCTCGCTCGTGGTCGCGACAGCTTTTATATTCAAGAGCAGCTCACGGTTTCACGCAACACGGTGAAGGCGCATGTCAAGCATATCTACGCGAAGCTCGATATCCACACCCATCAGGACTTGCTCGATATCGTTGAATCCGAAATGGCATCGTGAGGCCGTGCGGCACGCTTGCGTTTTAATGAGGGCTTGTCGCTCGCGCTCGAATTGCGGGGCGGTCGAGTTCGGCATATTCAAGCGCTGCGTCCTCGATGCCCTCACCGCAAGGTTGCGCATCTGGCGTCGCCACGCGCAAAGGTCGACGCGTGCGAGGTGTCGCGCCGAACGTCGTCGCGCCGGGCGCCCGTTCGCGGAATCTTTTGTTCCGCATCTTGCTCATTGGGCGCTTTAGCGTACAATAGTGCCCATGATGAACGCACTCGACATACAATCTCTCAAAGCCGCG
>CAKUEV010000179.1 GCA_934646845.1 uncultured Slackia sp. | reverse complement strand
GTTGGCAAGGTCGACTACGAGCGTGAACAGCGCTTTTACGAGATTATTTCCGAGACGCTTGCCGGCGGCGAGAATTCGCCGTTCGTGCATGGCAGCGCGTGGACTTTCAATAAGCGCGAAGATGAGGCGCCCGCGGCGAAAACTCCGGGCGATGGCCAAATGATCGATGAGTACATCGTCGATTACGAGGAATACCCGGCCATCGGTTCTGGCGGCATGACGTATTTGGGCCACACGCAGTATGTGAATACGTTCAGCGTGCGCGAATACAACCAGGCCATCGAGTCGGGTCGCATGTCGCTTATGGGCAAGGCCGAATTCAGCAAGCGCAACCGCATGCGCTACCGCTTCATGATGCAGCTGTTCGGCTTGCGCCTCGACAAAAAGCAGTGGGAGCGCGATTTCGGCTGCAGCGTCGCCTCGGGCTTGCCTGCTGAGTATCTGTTCATGAAGATGAGCGGTGCGTTCGATGTGGACAACGATGAGGAAATCACGCTCACGCCGAAAGGCCGTTACCTCATGGTCGTCATGATGCGCCAGTTCTTCATTGGCGTGAACAACCTGCGCGATCAGGCTCGCAGCGTGCTTCCCAAAGAGGAGCGCGACTTGCTTTTCGGGGCCGGCTGCGCAATGAAAGACTAACGAAAACGCCGCTTTGCTGAGCGGCGTTTTTTCATGTTTTCAGATGGGCTTGCCGCGATATTTCGCGCGCTCTTGATGCGGCGTGGGTGCCGTCGCCTGCTAGAATGGTGGCATCGTCTCCTAAGAGGAAGGTGCCACCATGGTTGGCGGTCTTGTGTTCTTCATCATTTTCATTTTGGTTATCGCGGCCATCATCAAAGACGGCCTGTTCATCGTGAAGCAGCAGCATGCGGTGATCATTGAGCGCCTGGGCAAATTTAATCGCTTCGTTGGTGCCGGCTTCCACGTGAAGATTCCTTTCTTCGAGCGTAAGGCTACGACCGTGAGCCTTCGAACCATGAAGAACGGTTTCAGCATCGACGTGAAAACCGAGGACAACGTTACTATTGGGCTTGATATTTCCGCCCAGTATCACGTTGATTATTCGCTGGGCAACAACCCCATGGAATCGGGCATTTTCAAGAGCTACTACATGCTGCAGGAGCCTGTCGAGCAGATGAAAGACTTCATCACCGACGCGTTGCGCTCGAGCATTCCCACGTATTCGCTCGACGAGGTGTTCGCGAAGAAAGACGACATCGCCAAAGACGTGAACGCGACGGTGAGCGAGCAAATGGCCGCTTACGGCTTTACGCTGGTGAGCACGCTTATCACGCGCATTTCGCTTCCGAAGGAAGTCGAAGACTCCATGAACCAAATCAACTCTGCGCAACGTGTGCGTTTGGCCGCGCAAGATTTGGCCGAGGCCGATCGTATTAAGAAGGTTACCGAGGCGCTCGCCGAGGCCGAGAGCATGGAAAAGGCTGGCGAGGGTATCGCGAACCAGCGCAAGGCTATCGCGCAGGGCATTAAAGACTCTCTTGAGACTATCAAGGAATCGGGCGTGACGCCCCAGGAGGCCAATGAGCTGTTCATGTTCACTCAGTGGGCAGACATGATGGGCCGTTTTGCGGAGTCGGGCAAGGGATCGACCGTGGTGCTGCCGAACGATTTCAAGTCGACGGCTAGCATGTTTGAGCAAATGCTCGCCGCCGGTGCCGCCAACGACGAATCGGCGAAGTAGCCAGACTGAGTGTCTCGATAGGCCCGCCTGATGCATGTTGCGTTGGGTGGGCCTTCTTTTTGGTGCAAAGTTTCGGATATGCGCCCGAACCTGCAAAATGCTCGTAACATTTGGCAGGTTATTCCAGGTGGCAGGCCAACTTTGAATTAATTGAAAAAAGTTCTTGCATTTAGTCTTTGGGGTCTGTAATATATGTACCTGCGTTTGACGCAACCGGTCAGGTAGCTCAGTCGGTAGAGCAGGGGATTGAAAATCCCCGTGTCGGGGGTTCAAGTCCCTCTCTGACCACCATTCGAATTCAAAAGCCGCTCGAAAGAGCGGCTTTTTCAAGCGCAAAATGGGCCTGTAGCTCAGTTGGTCAGAGCGCACGACTGATAATCGTGAGGTCACAAGTTCGAACCTTGTCAGGCCCACCACCGAACATTGAAGCTCGTCCTTCGGGACGGGCTTTTTTCGTATATGGCGTCAGTCGAGCGGTCGCTTTTGGCGGGAAATGCCACTAGGGGGCCTCATTGTGCTCCTTTTTTGTGATGGCTTAGGAAGCCTCTTTTAGTAACATGCCGTTGACCTGGTGTTATGAATTTCGTTTTGATACAAGAACGCGTGAGAGTGGCCAAAAGGGGCCCCATTGCCCCAATTCCTGCCATAAAAGGTGCGATTTGTTGCAATCGGGCCCCCTTCGTGCATTTTCTGGCAATCGATTCGATGCGTCGGTTGCTTGCCCAATTTCGAGGAACGGGCCTACACCTACTCCGCGCAGAACGGGCGGAATCGCTTCATTCGCGATAGCTTCGAAAAAAGTTGAAAAAAGTTGTTGCAAAGTTGTTTCGAGTCGTTGTAATATAGCCAAGCGCTTTTAGCGCGGGCCTGTAGCTCAGTTGGTCAGAGCGCACGACTGATAATCGTGAGGTCACAAGTTCGAACCTTGTCAGGCCCACCACCTTTGCTTAATAAACGCCCCACCGTGAGCCACGAGCCGGTGGAGCGTTTATTACATACGGGGAATTAGCTCAGCTGGGAGAGCGCGGGCTTTGCAAGCCTGAGGTCAGGGGTTCGATCCCCCTATTCTCCACCACATTCAATACGCCGTCCTTCGGGGCGGCGTTTTTCGTATTTCGTCCTCATTATGCTGCGCTCGCGCCGTGCGCAAGGAGCACCTTTCGCGCCAGAATCATATGTCCGCCTGCGGCGCTGCTATGCAGGTTCTTTGTAAGCGTTTTGCGCGTTTATCTGCAGCGTTGCTATGCCTGCTATAATTCTCGCCCGTATGTTTCCGCTTTGTCGACGAAAGGGTTTGCGTGAATCGTACTGAAGCGCTCAATATCCTTGGACTCGACGACGATGCGTCGGCGGCCGACATCAAATCGGCCTATCGCGAGTGCGTGCAGATATTGCACCCCGATCGCTTCGCGAACAACAAGAAGCTGCAAGACCGAGCGACTGAGCAATTCAAGCGCCTGCAAGACGCTTACGAGTACCTCACGAGCGATCGCGCGGCGTCGAAACAGAGCCGCTCGTCTTCTCGCCCTCGCCAAGCCTACACGGCGCGCGAGGCGAAAATCGCGGGTTTGGAAGCCGCGCGCACGCAGCTCATCGCCCAGCACGATGCCTTGTGCGACGAGCGCCGCAATTCCATCATCATGATTGCGGCCGGTGTCATTATCGCGCTGTTTTTGCGACGCATCGTATGGGCGGCTGGTCTTGCGGGAACGTTGGTAATTTGGGGTATCGTCACGCTCACGGGAGCGTGCAAGAATATCGCGACGCTCAATGAGCACCTCGGCGAAATTGAGATGCAGAAGCGCCAATTGGAAGAGAACTGGGAAGAAGACTAAATGAAGCAAGAAAACCTTCGCAACGTGGCAATCATCGCGCACGTCGACCATGGTAAAACCACGATGGTCGATCGCCTTCTGGGCGCAGCCCACGTGTTCCGCGAGAATCAGCAGGTCGAGGAGCGCGTGCTCGACTCGAATGATCAGGAACGTGAGCGCGGCATCACCATTCTGTCGAAGAACATCTCCATCAACTACAAGGGCGTGAAGATTAACGTCATCGACACCCCAGGCCACGCCGACTTCGGCGGCGAGGTCGAGCGCGTGCTGAACATGGCCGACGGCGCTCTGCTCATCGTCGACGCATACGAAGGCCCCAAGCCTCAGACGCGTTTCGTGCTTTCGCACGCTCTCGAGGCCGGTCTGCGCATCGTGGTTGTCGTGAACAAAATCGACCGCCCCAACGCCGACCCCGAAGCCGCCGTCGACAAGGTATTCGACCTCATGGTCGAGCTTGGCGCTTCCGACGAGCAGCTCGATTTCCCGGTTGTCTACGCTTCTGCCGTGAATGGCTACGCTCGTTATGAATACGACGACGGCAATATGGACATGATTCCGCTGCTCGACACCATTCTGAAGGAAATCCCCGCGCCCGACGTCGACGCCGATGGCCCGGTCGCGATGCAGGTGTGCACCGTCGATCACAGCAGCTACGAAGGCCGCATCGGCATTGGCCGTTTGCACAGCGGCACCATTCACGAGAAAGACCTC
>CAKUEV010000178.1 GCA_934646845.1 uncultured Slackia sp. | reverse complement strand
AGCCAAACGCACGCCGCGCTTACGGCATCGTCGAAATCTTTCGCATCGTCAGGATCGACCGTGAACGCGAGCTCGCTTCTCAAATCGGCATAGCGTCCGCTGTTGAAGGCGGCATCGGCATCGACAGCAGCACCTTCCACTTCGGCAAGCGACGTTGCCGAAAACGCGGTTGCCAGCTTATGGCGAGCAATAATGAGCTCGACATCGGCCCCCGGCTGGCCTTCATGCCCAAGCACTTCCTCCACCACGCCCTGCGCGGGCTCTCGCCGCGACGGGAACGAGGTCATGCGCACGCGCACGATGTCGCCATCTTTCACATGGGGAGCATCGCTGCGCAAAGTGAAGATGTCGTGCTTGATGCGCGGGTCTTCGGGAACAACGACCCCAAAGGGTTCGGCGATTTCATATCGCCCGACAACCGTTTCGTGCGCGCGGCCGACCACGCGAACCACGCGCCCGCGAAGCCTGTCGTCAAAGCCGCCATCGCGTTCGCCATCGTGAATGCGGGCGACTTCCACCACATCGCCATCGAAGGCGTCGGCCGTTTGAGAGGCGGGAATAAAAAATTCCCCTTCGGAAGTCTGCACAAAGCCGTATCCAGCGCCCGACATTTTCAGAACGCCTTGCGGCAAAATGCGCGGGGTACGGCGGGCAGAGCTTTTTCTTGTACGTGAACGAGACATAGCATCCCTTCATAAGTCAAATGGAATATAAACAGAAGAAGCAGCTGCGAAGCCCACCGAAGCTCGCAGTTTATCGAGACATAAGCAAAATCGTGATTACTTTCGCACAGAACGCAGTCAGAAGGAAGAGTCGAAAGCGAACCGTAACCGCAAAAACCCACGAAGCGCCGAGCAATGCATAGGGCCAAAGACAAACCCACGCAACGAAACAACAAGCCGAGGTCGCGAGCAACGTCGCAACCCCGGCTTGGAGGCAAGCATATGTGAATACAGCACCTGTTCTAGTCGACAACGAGCGAGCCCGCCGTCTCGATGGCAATTTCCTTCTGATTGTCGATCGACGAACCTTCGCGCAAGGAAATCACCACGTCGGGCGACACGCCCACGCCATCAATCGTATATCCCGAAGGGCTCTTGTAGCGCGCGGCTGTGTAGCGCAACGCGCCGCCGAACGAAAGCGGCTTGGTAACCTGCACGGAGCCGCGGCCCATGGTATTGACGCCCACCAACGTCGCGCGGTTCGAATCGCGCAACGCAGCTGCAAGAACCTCGGCGGAACCTGCGGTATTGCCGTTCACGAGAACGACGACCGGCGCATCGGTTGCCACATTGCCCGAAACTTGCTTGGTGGTTTGGGCGTCGACCGTATCGATTTCGACCACGACGCCGCTCTTCACGAACAGCGAAGCCACGTCGACCGCCTTATTCAAATAGCCGCCAGGGTTGTCGCGCAAATCGAGCACGAACGACTGGGCCCCTTGTGAAGAGAGCTCTTCGATCGCCTGGCGCACGAGCGAATCGGCGTTCTGCGTGAACTGGCGCAGTTTGATGTAGCCAACGTTGTTCTGCAGCTGGGCGGTCACATTTGGCTCGGTGTAATCGGTGCACACGAGCGTCGTGGTGAATTCATCGCCGCCCGAAGCATCGAGCGACGTGGGTCGACGCCACGTGATAACGACGGTCGAGCCAGCCTCGCGCTGCACGGCATTGATGACTTCGGTCGACGTCCATTCCTGCGACCGATCGCCATCGATGGCGACCACGAAATCGCCGGGCAAAACGCCCGCGTCGCTCGCCGAGGAGCCCTCGAACACGTCAAGCGCATAGGCTTGGCCGTTGTATTCCGAGAAGAACACGCCCACGCCCGGATAATCCTCCGACGCCGTCACGTCGACATACGTCGAATAACGGTCGGCGGAATAGTAGCGCGTGAAGGTGTCGTTCGTGGATTGGAGGAACGAATCGAGCACCGCAGACGTGCAGGCATCGGTATCGTAGGAATCGAGGCTCGATTTCGCCAAAATGCCTTCGACCTCGTTCAAACGCGAGGCAACCTCACCAGAATCGGCCGAAGCCGCCTGGACGGCGGCTTTCGTTTCTGGCTCTTCAATTCCCAAACGACTCATAAGGTCGTGGTTTCCGCGCACGACGAAACCGGCGCAAAAAAGCGCAACCGCGCACATGCATAAAGCGAGTTGCTTTATGATGCGCGCGTTGCGGGTCGTTACGTCGATATGGCCTTTGCGGTGTCGCACAGACATAGACATGGGGGCTATTTACACCTTCAAGTAGCGTCGCATAGCGAACAGCGAACCAATACCAGCAATGACCAAGCCGGCGACAATAAGCGCGGCATAGATCATGAGATACGACGTCATGGACAAATCGATGGGCAGCCATGCCAAGGTGTTCGAAACCTGCGGCAGCGCGAAGCGGCGCAGCATTTCAATGGTCAGAATGGCAAGGGCCGAACCGATAACGGCATGCATCGCGCCTTCCATAAGGAAGGGTCCGCGAATGAAGCCGTTGCTCGCGCCCACGAGACGCATGATGGCGATTTCCTTGCGGCGTGCCAAAATGGCCAAGCGGATGGTGTTGTTGATGAACACCAGTGCGATGAAGATGAGCAGGGCGATGAGCGCAACGCCGATATAGCGAATGTAGTTCGTGAGCTCGAACAGGCGCTTCACGCTGCTCTGGCCATACTTGATGCTGTCGGCCGGGTTATCTTCGTCGGCGATTTTCGCGAACGTGGAGTTCGCCTCGATTTGCGAGGCGATGCCCTCGACCATCTGCGGGTCGGCAAGCTCGACGTCGATGGAAGCCGGCAGAGGATTCATGCCATCGAGCTGCTCAACGATTTCGCTGGAGCTCATAGAGTTGCTGAAGTTCTGCAGGGCTTCGTCTTTCGTGGTGAAGCCAACGCTTTGCACGCCGTCCATCTTCTCGATGGCCTTCATGACCGTATCGATGTCCGATTGCTCGGCATCGTCGGACACATACGCCGTGATGGAGACCTTGTCCTCCACCGACTTCACCGTGTTGTCGACGATAAGGCCGCCAACCAGAAAGATGCCGATGATGAGCAGGGACAGGAAAATCGTGATAATCGAACCGAGCGTCGTGGAAAGGTTTCGCGTAAAGCCCGTGAGCGATTCTTTGAAGAAGTAGAAAAGACTAGACATCGAAACCGTACACACCCCTATCTTGGTCGCGGGTCAACTGGCCGTTGTCGAGAGCGATAACGCGGCGACGCATGTTGTCGACCATTTCGCGGTCGTGCGTTGCCACGAGCACCGTGGTACCGGTGCGATTAATGCGCTCGAGCAGATCCATAATGCCGCGCGAAGTTTGCGGATCGAGGTTGCCCGTAGGCTCGTCGCACACCAGAAGCGGCGGGCGATTCACGATGGCGCGCGCAATGGAAACACGCTGCTGCTCGCCACCAGAAAGCTGGTCGGGACGTTTATTGAGCTTGTCTTGCAGGCCAACCAGGCGCAAAACCTCGGGAACCTGAGTCTTAATCACGTGGCGGCTCTTGCCGATAACCTCAAGCGCGAACGAAACGTTCTCGAAAACGGTTTTGTTCGGCAGCAATTTGAAGTCTTGGAAAACGCAGCCGATGTTGCGGCGAAGATAGGGCACGCGCCAGTCGCGCATGGTCGTAAGGTCTTCGTCGGCGACATAAATATGGCCGCTCGATGGCTTGAGCTCGCGGGTAATGAGCTTGATGAAGGTAGACTTGCCCGAACCCGAATGGCCAACGAGGAAGACGAACTCGCCCGCATAGATCTGCAGGGAGATGTCGTGCAACGAAGGCTTGTTCGGCTGCGCCTGGTAGACCTTCGTCACATGATCGAAGGTGATGACGGGCGCGCCCATGGGCTGGGACTGCTGCGCGTCTTCAATCGAAAGAGAAGGAAGCGCCGCCGACAAGTCGGAACGAATAGCCGGCTGGGCGGGGACATGGCGGCCGCGGCCAGCGTGGCCGGGCGCAGGTTTGTTCGTTGCGGGGAGCGCGCCAGTTGCCTGGGGGCTCACAGCGCGGTTTGCCGAAGTGGCACCCGCGGATTGAGCGACGCTGGAGCCTGCATGGGCGGCATGGCGGCCCACAGGCGGCGTCACCCGCGACGTGGCCCCCGCTTCGAGGGAATCGCGACGTCGCGCGTCATTGGTGTTCGTCACAGAGTGCTCCGTTCAAATAATGGTTACTGGACTCAACCCGCTTATTCTACCAAGACACGCAAATCCCCGCTCGCTTCGCTACGAAACAAACACTGCACTGAACAGAGCCTGAAAAGCA
>CAKUEV010000177.1 GCA_934646845.1 uncultured Slackia sp. | reverse complement strand
GGCATGCGACGCGAAGGCTGGGATGTTGAGCATATTGAAGATGTCGCGGGCAATTTCGACATGGAGCAGCTGCACGATGCCTTGCTCAAGCCCACGACGCTTATTTCTGTGATGCGCGTTCAAAACGAGCTCGGCTGGCTGCTTCCCGTTCCCGAAATCGTCGCTGCTCGTGATGAACGTGCTCCGAGTGCGCTTGTGCATTGTGATGCGACGCAATCGTTCGGAAAGCTGTCAACGCCTCCTCGTGAATGGGGGGTCGATCTGCTCACCATTGCCGGCCACAAAATCGGCGGGCCGCGCGGTATTGGCGCGCTCTACGTGAAGCGCGGCACGCAGATGTTCACCAATGCCTTTGGCGGGGGCCAGGAGCGGGGCCTGCGATCGGGTACTGAGCCGGTGTTTTTGGCTGCGGGGTTTGCCGTTGCCGCAAAAAAGGCGTGCGAAAATCGTGAGGCGAACCTCGCTCATGCGCATGGGCTGAAAGCTCGTTTTGTTGAAGGACTGCACGATGCCGCTCCCGACGCTATCGTGAACTCTCGTGATGACGGCTCGCCGTATATCGTGAACGTGTCGCTGCCGAGCCTCTTCAACCAAGATTTGCTCGATTTCTTGGGCGAACGGGGCATTTTCATTTCGAAAGCTTCCGCGTGTACCGAAAATCATACGACCGTTCCGAAAGGCACATGGCGTCCGAAGCATCCTTTGAGTCTTCAGGCGGCTGGAATTCCCTTGAAATTCGGCAAATCGACGATTCGCGTAAGCTTTGGCTTCGATACCACGGCTGAAGAGGTCGATCTGCTTTTGCGGGGAATCAAAGATTTTTCGAACATGCGTAGTTAGAGCCGCGTAGGTCGTAGGTCAAGGGAAGATGAGGGCGAATTATGAAGCTGAATCCTGAATATGTCAAAGTCGCATCGAAGATGATCGATGAAAGCCCCTATCTCAAGCTGCTCGGCACCACGACCGAGCTGCTCGATGCCGGCCATTATCGCTGTCGCATGGAGCTTGATCGAAAGCATACGAACATGTTCGGCGGCATTAACGGGGGAGTGAACGCTGGGCTGCTCGATTCGGTGACGTATTGGTGTCTTTTGTGCTGCATGCCCGAAGACGTGGGCTATACCACCATCGACCTTACGGTGAACGATATGCATTCCGCCCAGAGCGGAATCATTTATGCCGAGGGTGAAGTTATCAAGCACGGCCGAACCATAAGTCTTACTGAAGGGCGTATCACCGACGAAAAGGGAACCCTCATCGCCTATGGCACGTCGAAATTGTTTGCTTCGCCCACGATTCAGCCCATGTCCCTCGCTGCGGAATATCTTGGAATTGGCACCATGCCGCCGAAGTTCATCGATTAATTCGTTAATTCGCTTTGTCAAGCGCATGGGCCCGCGCGCGCTTTGACTCACTTGGGGCGTTGAATAACGCTCGGCAATTTCTTCCATGTGCGCAGGCGAGCGTACCTTGTTAATTACGATTGAATTCTTCATGCATAGAGCGTTGATTTTATGCGGTCTCGGTGTGGTGGCGCTTTGTGCGTCATGCGTCGAAACGATAACGGGCATGGAAACATTCTCGCAACAGAACTAAAGTGACCCCATTAAAGGTCTCGTGTTGTTGGGGGAATATATGGTGTCGAACGCTTTCGTCGAATCGGTTGAAACGCAGGCTGCCATCGCACCCCAGGCGGTTGCTTTTGAGGCCGATTCTTGCCACATGACGTATGGCGAGCTTTCGACGGCGTCGAACGCCATTGCCGCAAAGCTTCGCGAGATGACGTCCGACCGTTTCCCGGTCGTGGTTTTCGGGCATAAAGATTTTCGCATGGTTGCAAGCTTCCTTGGCTGCTTGAAAAGCGGTCATGCCTTCGTTCCTGTCGACGTGGAGCTTCCTGCGTCGCGTATCGGCGATATCCTATCCCAGCTCGATTCCCCCTTCGTCGTGTGCGCCGCTCCTTTGTCTGGCGCATTGGCGCCGTACGTCGCCACCGATCGCGTGCTCGATATCTCTTGCTTTTCCAATCCCGCTGCGCTTATTGACGCGTTTTCTGGATGCGACGCGCCCGCGAGCGATGCATGGGTGAGCGGCGAGGAAACGCAATATATTATTTTCACGTCGGGCTCTACGGGCAAGCCGAAAGGCATTGAGATTTCGGCGAACAATGTGTGCAATTTCATGCAATGGGTGCGCACGTTTCCCGTTGTTCGCGATGGTGGCCAGGTGTTTCTCGACCAGCCGCCGTATTCGTTCGACCTTTCCGAATACGAATTGGTCGGCGCGCTCTCGACGGGTGGCCGCCTGCACGCCGTTTCCCATGAGCTCACGGCTGACACGCGCTCATTGTTCGCCGATTTGGCGAAATCCGACGTGTCGGTATGGGTTTCGACCCCTTCGTTCGCTGATTTGTGCCTGGTCGACCCTTCGTTTTCCGAAAGCATGCTTCCGAGCGTGAAGCTGTTTCTTTTCTGCGGCGAGGCGTTGCGTCATGCGACGGCCGCCGCGCTCCGCGAGCGTTTTCCGCATGCCATCGTGGCGAACACGTATGGCCCAACCGAATCGACCGTTGCCGTGACGTATTGCGAGATCGGTAAATCCGAACTTGCGAGCGACGCGCCTCTGCCGGCGGGTACGCCGCGACCTGGTACCGAGATTCTCATTTGCGACCCGGAGACGGGCGAGCCGTGCGCGACCGGCGATTCGGGTGAAATCGTTATCGTGGGCGACACGGTGGCAAAGGGCTATTATCGCAATCCCGAGAAAACCCAAAAGGCATTTTCGCAATCGGCGCTCTGTGACGGAACGCAGGTGCGCGCGTATCGCACGGGCGATGCGGGACATGTGGATGAACAGGGCGTTTTGCATTGCGAAGGTCGGTTCGACTCGCTCATCAAGCTCCATGGCTTTCGCATTGAGCTCGAAGATGTCGAAGAGAATATTCGCGCGCTCAAGGGCGTGAAGCAAGCGTGCGTTGTGCCGGTTGTCCATAAGGAAAGCATTGCATACCTGAAGGCGTTCATCGTTCTGCAAAAGCATCCCGATGGAACTCCGGCATACGAGGAGCTCGAGTCCGACGCGTCGGATTGCGCTGGTCATTGCGGCGATGGGGAAGGGAAAGTTGAAATTCCCTCGAAGCTCGACCTGGAGCGTTCGCTTAAGGCGTCGCTTGCTGCGCGCATTCCTGAATATATGGTCCCTCGTCGCTTCGCTCTTATTGACGAAATGCCGCTGACCCCTAATGGGAAAATCGACCGCAAGGCGCTCGCGGCGTCTTCGCGCAGCAAACGCGCGTAAGCTGGTCGTTATGTCGTTTTACGCTGACCCCAGTTTTTTCGTTCTGCTTTGCGTTGCCGTCGTAGGCGCGGCGGTGCTTGGCTTGCTCGAAAAGCCCCTGAAGTGGTATGGCCTTATTGCGTCATTGTTCTTTGTGGCTCTGCTTTTTATGAACGATGCGCGCCAACTTGCCTGCTTCGTGCTGTTTTTGGCTTCGTCTGCTGTGGGATGCGTCCTGCTCATGCGCGCACCGAAGTCGAAATGGCGCTTTCGCATAGCGCTTGCCCTTACGCTGTACCCGCTTGTCGTATGCAAGGTGAGCGGTGCGTTTGACGCGAGCCTGCTTGGTTTTGCGGGCATTTCATATTTGACGTTTAAGGCAACCCAGGTTGTTATTGAGGTGCACGATGGCATCATCGAGCGCATGGGCCCGAGCGATTGGCTGTGCTTCATCGTGTTCTTTCCTGTGTTCACCTCGGGGCCGATCGACCGCAGCCGTCGTTTTGTCGAGGATCTTCATGCGACGCGCCCGCGTGACGAATACGCAGGGCTTCTTGCTCGAGGCATAGTGCTTATTGCGGCAGGCATGGTCTATAAGATGGTTATCGCCGCCTATATCTTCCGCTTCTATGACCCGCACGGGTGGGGAAATGCGGGGTTCGGCGTTGAACTGTGGCAGCAGATCGTCATTGCGTATCAATACGGCTTGTATTTGTTCTTCGATTTCGCTGGCTACAGTCTCATGGCGATGGGCGCGAGCTATTGCTTCGGTATTCGTACGCCGCGCAACTTCCGCGCACCGTTTTTGGCGGTCGATATTAAAGATTTCTGGAATCGTTGGCACATCACGCTCTCATTTTGGCTGCGCGACTTCGTGTTCATGCGTTTCTCGCGCTTCGCGCTGAAGCATAAGCTGTTTAAAAAACGCCTTCGCGTTGCCCAATGCGGCTTCATGGTGAACATGCTGCTTATGGGCGCATGGCATGGTTTGACCGCCGATTATTTGCTCTATGGCCTGTTCCACGGCGTGTTGCT